>JABAAK010000001.1 GCA_014238775.1 Candidatus Paceibacter sp.
TTGCACTCCGGAGGTCGCAGGTTCGATTCCTGTCGAGTCCACAATAAATAATTTAATGCCTTTGTATAAACAAATATTTGTTTGATTTTATGGTATATTAATTTTGTAAAGCACTGTTGCTTTACAATGAACTTTAACCTAAACAATAGATATGTATTATGGAAATACTAATAACAGAAAAGGAAATTAAAGATGCTACAGCTAGGATAGCAAAAGAAATATCTGCTCTTAAGTTGGATGATTTGGTATTGCTCTTTGTACTGAAAGGCGGAATGTATTTTGGTGTAGATCTTTCACGGGAAATTACCACTCCACATGAAGTTAGTACCATCGAACTTAAAAGTTATGTTGGAACTAAAAGTGGAAAAATTACACTTTCAGGTATTCCAAAAAAAGATATGTTAAAGAATAAAAATGTAATAGTAGTAGAGGATATTATTGATACCAATAATACTCTAAATTTTATTTTAACTATAATGAAGAAAAAATTTGAAACAAAATCTGTAATGATTGCTTCTTTGTTATATAAAGAAAAAAAATCTACATTATTACAAAATATTAAGTATTTTATTGGCTTTAACATTGATGATCACTTTGTAGTTGGTAATGGACTTGATTTTAATCAACAGTATCGACATTACAAATATATTTGTGATGTCAATGAAACACCCAAAGCAGTTTGAAACTGCTGAGGGTGTTTTTTATTTTGTTTTTTGTTCCTATTTCAAAAAAGTTTTACAAAAAATAAGGTTTATAATATTTTTATGGGTAAAAAATATAAAAAAACCAAGACAAGGATGTTTTTTTGGGTGATACTTTTTTTTGCGTCATATGCACTGTTTGTTTCAGATACCCCAAAAAAGCTTTTTCGGAGTATTGAAGATTATTACTTTTTCAATTATGTTCCTGAGGAAAGTTTATTAGATTATGCTAAAAAACCACAATTTCAAAGAGTTGTCGCAAGAGATCCGAGAACAAGTGAAGATGTTATTAAATATATTGCAGATACTGTTATAAACGCGCCAAAAGACATAGACAAGCAGGAAGAGTTGGATAGTGAAAAAACAGATGTTTTATATAGTCTAATTGAGAATCCAAATACTGGGGAAAAAATATTAAAAGATATAGACAAAAACATAGATAACATTGATCGTGCTATAAGTTGTGACATAAGAAGAAAACTAGCTACACGTGAAGACCTATCACGCGTGCTAATAAAAAAACTTGCAGAATCAACAGATTGTGGATGTGAATATATACTAATACTTGCAAAAAAGACAGAATTAAATAACCAAGATAAGTTAGATATATTAAATCAAATCGTTCCCGATTTCAAAACATACATAACCATATCCAAAGATGAGGAAAAGTGTATCATATCTGTGCTTGATGAATATTCAAAAGTAGAAAAAATCTTGTTCGGAGATGATGCAAAAACACAAAAAGATATATATAATAGTCTGAAGTTCTTATTTGAATTGTATTCTTTTTATAGTCAGAAATATAATGATAGCTGCAAAAACACCAAGACAACAAAAATAAATGATATTTGTTTAGAGTTTCAAAAGACAATATCAAACGAAGAAAACTTAAAAAAAGCTGATATTGAATTTATCAAAAAATAATTTTCCACCATTTTTTTATATAAATAAAATTTAGGGTTTATAATATATATGGATTTAAATCTTTGGTTTTTATCCATTCTTTTAACTTACGAATATATAAGTACAATGTCTCTTATAAAAACATATAATTTATTCGATCCAAAAGATTGTAGTGAAATTATAGAAAAAGAATTAACTAAGGAAGAACTAGAAGACACCAGTTCGATTAATCATTTTATGATGTTAGAAGACCCAGGATATCAAAAAAACTGTTGTAGACGTACAACAAATAAAAGTTTTTTTTCTTCTCTTTGTGAAACTGGAAAAAATAATGGTGGTAATTTTGGAATCCTTTTTAATTCTTCGTTAGAAAAAAATCCGTTGTTTGGTAAAAGGATTTAAAGTAGTAGAACTTTTTTTAAAGTGTCTACTATTTTTTTTAATATGATTTTGCAAAATACACTTCGTTTGTTGTTTCTTTTCCTGTTTTTATACAAATACCTTTTGTTTTGCCGTCGGTTTGTTTTATACACCGAACTGTTATTCCTGTATCTTCGTTTATCTGTTTTTCTATATCTTTTTTACAGCAGAAATATTCAAGTACAAAATTTCCTTTTGAAACTTCATCAACCAACTCGTTCCAATTTTTTACTTCTTTGATTTTTCCCTCTTGGTTTTTTAATGCGTTTTGATATAAGTTATTTTGTATCTGATCAAGCATTTCTTTCGCTTTTGTTGGTATTTGATCAAAAGAGACTTTGGTTTTACTACCATCGATGCGATTTACAAAAACTACTTCCTTGTTTTTGATTTCTTCTGCACCTATATCTATTCTGATTGGTATACCCTTTCTTTCCCATTCAAAGAATTTTTCTCCAGGAGTTAAATCTCTTTTATCTGTTTGCACTCTTATGTTTTCTTCAATAAGTTTTTTGTAAATCAAATCTGTGGTGTCAAAAATTTCTTTTTTGTTTTCCTTAACAGAGATTGTTGTTATTGTGATTTGTGTTGGTGCCATTTTTGGTGGTAGTACAAGTCCCTTGTCATCACTGTGAACCATTATCAAAGCTCCGATAGATCTTGTACTAATACCCCAGCTTGTCTGCCATCCATATTGTTCTTTATTTTCCTTGTCTAGATATTTAACATCAAAAGGTTTTGAAAAGTTTTGTCCTAGGTTATGTGATGTGGCATACTGTAGTGCTTTTCCATCTTGCATCATAGCTTCTACCGAATATGTGTTTAGTGCACCCGCAAACTTTTCTGCTTCTGTTTTTTTACCTATTATTGTTGGTATTGCCATATAATTCTCAGAAAAATCTTTGTATACATTAAGCATTTGAAGTGTTCTTTCTTCTGCTCCCTCAATTGTTTCGTGAACCGTATGTCCTTCTTGCCACAGAAATTCTGTTGTTCTTATAAAGGGTTTTGTTTTTAGTTCCCACCTTACGACATTTGCCCATTGGTTTATAAGTAAAGGCAAATCCCTGTATGAATGAACCCATTTTGAAAACGATTCATATATAATGGTTTCAGATGTAGGTCTAACGACTATTTTTTCATCCAACTTCTTACCGCCGGCATGAGTTACTACAGCAACCTCTGGAGAAAAGCCTTCAACGTGGTTTTTTTCTTTATTTATAAGTCGTTCTGGGATAAATAAAGGAAAATATGCATTTACCACACCAGTTTCTTTAAACTTTTTATCTAAAATCTGTTGTTCTATCTCCCATATTGCATATCCATAAGGCCTTATCACCATAGTTCCTTTTACAGCACCGTAATCAGATAATTCTGCTTTGGAAACAACATCCAGATACCATTGAGAAAAGTCTTCTTTTCTTTTTGTGATTTTTTTGTCATTCATTTGTTTCTTTTAACTTACGAATATAATAACACAATTTTTTATTCTTTTATTAATTTTGCTATATGCAAAGCAACAACCAAAGACTGTGTTGCATTTAATCTTGGATCACAAAGTGTAGAGTAATTGTCTCCAAGTTTCTTTTTGTTTGTTTTTTTATCTACACATTCATATACATCTTTTCCAGTCATTTCAAGGTGCACACCCGCTGGATTAATTTTGTTTTTTTTACAAACATCAAAAAAGAGAGTGAGTTCTTTTTTAATATCATCCACTGCCCTTGTTTTGTGTTCACCTAGTTGAAAAGTGTTTGCGTGCATTGGGTCAGAAATCCATATTACATTTAGTTTTTGTTTTTTTACTTCTTTTATAAGTGGTGGAAATAATTTTTCAATATTTTTAACTCCCATTCTTATTATTAAAACTATTTTATCATCTTCGTTGTCTTTGTTTAAAGTTTTGATAGTTTTTATCAAATCTTTGATTTCATAGTTTGGACCAACTTTTATACCGATTGGGTTTCTGATCCCTCTTAATAACTCTATATGTGCTCCGTCAGATTCCCTTGTTCTATCGCCAATCCACAACAAATGAGCGCTACATCCATACCAACAATTTTTTTTAACAGCGGAACTCTTTCTAATCATCGCCTCTTCATAGTCAAGCAAAAGAGCTTCGTGACTTGTAAAATATTGAAAATCTGATTGATTAGTTTTAATTTTGTGTAAATTAAAAAGCAAGTGGAGTGTTTTTTGAATATTTTCTATTTTGCTTCTAATTTCTGATTTTGTCTTAGGAATCCATTTACTTACGGATTCCAAAGAAGCAAAACCTCCTTCCACAAAACCCCTGAGCAAATTAAGTGTTGAAGCAGAATAAAAATAACCACTAAGCATTCTTTCTGGGTTTGGGGTTCTTGCTTTTTTTAATTTAGCAGAATCATTTACCATATCACCTCGATAAGAATATATTTGTTCTCCATTTATGTTTTCAAAATCAGAAGAACGGGGTTTTGCGAATTGTCCAGCAATTCTTCCAACCCTAAGTATTTGTTTTTCACCTAAACTGTTTATCAAAAAAGACATCTGTAGTGTTACTTTTAAGTCGTCGCGAATATTTTTACCAGTAGAATCAGCAAAAGATTCTGCACAACTTCCCCCTTGTAACAAAAAACCTTCTCCGTTTGCAATTTTTTTAAGCCTTTTCCGTAAATTTTCTATTTCACCAGAAAAAACAAGTGGTGGAAGCTTGTGTAGTTGTTTTTTTATAAGTGATAATTTTTTATTATCTCCCCACACAGGCTGTTGTTTCTTTTTAAATTTGCCTGAAATATAGCTGTCAGGTTTCCATGATAATTTTATTTTCTCCATATAATGTTATTATATATTAATGGACAAAAACACAAAGTTTTTAATGGTTGTAATGGTAATACTTGCTATCGTTACGCTTGTTTTTGTGATTTATATCAGTAGTCAAGATTCAATCATTAGGCAAAAAGAAGATCCAAAAGAAATTATAAAAGAAATAACAGAAAACCAAGAAGTTGAAAGCACTAAACTAAACACTCCAATCACAGAACACAAATCCGCAGAAGAAGAGATTAATGATATTTTAGAGAAAGATTTTGTTAATGAGACAGGTGTTTCTTATAGAGTTACTCTTCTTGGTTATTGGAACGAATTCAAAAATGCAGATTGGCATACCTCTGGATCACATTTTTCTCCTTTTGTTGCTTGGTCATATTACAGCACAATAGATGATCCGGTATACGAAATACTAACTAAAGCTAGTGATGGTATTAAAGAAATGGCAGAAACCGGAAACCCAGAAAAACTACTTGATGAAATAAGAGAAAAAACATTAGAAGGAACAATACTTGATGTTAAAACAGGGGATTTAATTTTTACACCATCAACTACAAGTGTTATTTTAAATTTAGATATAAGGCACTCTATTGTTAGTGTGGTAAGTATGATAGCCCCAAGTCCTGATTGGTTTATTGGAGCCAAAATAAATCTTTATCAAAACGGATCTTGGATAGAAGACGTGGCAATTGATACTATAAATTATGATGCCGGTACTGATTCTGGAAAAAACTTTAAATCTTTTAATAAAAAAACCACTCCTAGAGAAAACATAAAAGAATTGATCGACGCGTCTACAATACCAATATCATCATTTAGATTCCAAAGAATTAAATAATTACTTTTTCTTCTTTGGTTGAAGTCTCTGAATTTCATCTCTCAATATTGCCGCAGTTTCAAAATCAAGCCTTTCTACCGCCCTCTCCATAGCTTCTTTTTTTTCTTTTACAAAAAGTCTTGGATTTCTGTTATATTTGTCCATTTCTAATAATAGTATGCTGTCTGTAGTTTTCTTTTGTGTTAAATTCATTTCCTCTCGTATGTCTTTGATAGCTTTTTTGATAGTTTTTGGTGTTATGTTGTGTTTCTTGTTGTAGTCTTCTTGCAGTTTTCTACGCCTTTTTGTTTCATTAACCGCCTGCCCCAGAGCTTCTCCCATATAATCTGCATAAAGTATAACTCTACCCTTTTCATTTCTTGCTGCTCTTCCCATAGTTTGTATTAAAGACGTTTTAGTTCTTAAAAACCCTTCTTTATCTGCATCAAAAACAACAACTAAGCTTACTTCAGGTAAATCAAGTCCTTCTCGTAGTAAATTTACTCCGATTAATATATCAAATTTACCTTTTCTAAAATTAGCTAGTATCTCTGTTCTTTCTATTGTTTTTATTTCACTGTGTAAATATTGAGATTTAAACTTGTGGTCGGTCATAAAACTTGCCAAATCCTCAGAACTTTTTTTGGTTAGTGTGGTTACTAAAATTTTTCCTTTGTTTTTAATTTCTTTTTTTGCTTCATCTATAAAAGAGGCTACCTGCCCTTTGTTTTTTTTGGTTGCAGTTACCGGCTTTATTGAGATTTTTGGATCGAGCAGCCCTGTTGGTCTTATAATTTGTTCTACTATACCACCTTGTTTTTTACTGTTTTCTATTTCATACTCTCTCGGTGTTGCTGATAGATATAAAATTTGTCCAACTTTTTTATTAAATTCGTCAAAAGTTAGTGGTCTATTATCAAACGCAGAAGGTAGTCGGAACCCAAAATTTATTAATGTTTCTTTTCTTGCTCTGTCTCCTGCATACATACCTGATATCTGTGGTACGGTTACATGAGACTCATCAATAATTGTTAAAAAATCTTTTGGAAAATACGAAATCAGTGTGTGAGGAGGTTCTCCTGGTTTTCTTTTATCAAAAAACCTTGAATAGTTTTCTATTCCATTACAATATCCAACCTCTCGTATTAAAGCAATATCTTGTAGAGTTCTATGTTTAAGTCTATCAGCCTCAAGAAATTTACCTTGTCTTTTAAACATAGCAAATTGTTTTTTATACTCATCTTTTATTTGACTTATAACCACCTCTCTTTTTGATTCTTCTGATATAAAATGTTTTGCTGGAAATAAAAAAAATGCTTCTACATCATCAGACAAAACCTCTCTTGAAAAAGGATCAATACTGATAATTTTTTCTATTTTTGAAGAATCAAAAAAAATTTGATATATTACTTCTTCATTCACAGGCATTATTTCCACCCTATTTGAAACAGTTCTTAGTTTTCCAGGTGTTAAATTATTAGGTATCCTTTCAAAAAAAATCTTGACAGCTTTCCTTATAAACTCCTCTCTTTTAATTTTTAAATTCTTTTGAACTTTCAGGTGTACTTTTTTATACTCTTCTGGGCTACCTAACCCATATATAGCAGACACAGACGCTACAACAATAACATCTTTTCTTAATAAAAGAGATTGTGTTGTGTTGTGTCTTAATCTATCTATTTCTGCATTTATTTGTACTTCTTTACTTATATATGTGTCTGAAATAGGAACATAAGCTTCTGGTTGATAATAGTCATAATACGATACGAAATAATGTATAGAGTTATTTGGAAAAACTTCTTTGTATTCTTGCACCAGCTGTGCTGCCAAAGTTTTGTTATGGGCTATGATAAGTGTGGGTTTATTTATTTTTTCAATTACATTTGCTGTTGTAAACGTTTTTCCGGATCCAGTCACCCCCAAAAGAGTAGTGTGAATATTATCCTTGTTCATCAAAGATTTATATATTTTAGCTATTGCTTTTTTTTGATCACCAGCAGGTTTGTTTTTACTTACCAATTTAAAATTCACAATAATTTTATAAACAAAATATCGTTACTGTAGTTTTATATTACTTTATTTCTTATTAGAAACCTCAAGTATTTCTATTCTAAATAATATAACTGCGTTTGGGGGTATTGATCCAAAACCGTTCTCACCGTACGCAACACGAGGGTCAAGTCTTATTCCTCTTATACCACCTTCCCTTGCTCCTAAAAGTGCTATCTCTATGCCTGGTATGACTTGTTGTTTTCCAATAATAAATTCAATGGACTCCCCTGGGTTTGTTCTAGTAAATAATATTTCTTCTTTTTCTAAAAAGCCTTCAAACTTTACTCTTACCAAACTCCCCTCTTCTATAGTTGCCCCAAACCCTTTTTTAACATCTGCGTATTGAACCAGTCCTCCAAAACGAGATACTGTTTCCTGATTATTACCTTGATTTACAAACAATGATTCATCGGTTAATTTTGTAGAAGTGAATCCTTGTATTGGTGATAATTTTTTAAATTGTGTTGTGATCTCTGCTGGAAAAAGTTGTTGTCCAAAAATAATTAGAAAAAAAAGAATTGCGGTTGAGACTGCTATTGCTTTTTTAAGTGTTTCGTTATTTTGCATATATTTTGTCTTTATAATTATAATATAACATAATTTTTTGATTACTTTGTTTATCCGAGTGTAGGAAACAAAACCGTATCTTTTAAGTTTTTATTGTCTGTTATTAATGTAACTATCCTATCTATACCCATTCCAAACCCTATCATAGGTGGAAAACCGTGTTCCATTGCCTCTAAAAACTCATTGTTCGTTGGCATGGCCTCCTTGTCTCCTTCTTCTCTTGCTTTATTCTGAGAATCAAAAAACATCTTTTGTTTTTGTGGATCAATCAATTCTGAGTACCCTTTTACTATTTCCCATGAGGCGATAACAAGTTGAAAGCTTTCTGCTTTCTTCGGGTCTTTATCAGAAACTCTTGCTAGTGGAAACAAATCGCTGGGATGATCTGTTACAAAAATTGGTTCTATTAGATTTGGTCTTGCTACCTTTTTATATAAATCATCTAGTAAACTTGCTCTTGATTTCTTCTCAATATCATTTTTTTTAATACCTACTTCCTCCGCCTTTTTTTGTAAAGTTTCTTTGTCTGCATTTATATCAATATCGTATTTTTTCATCAAGCTATCAAATGTAACTATTGGTATATCTTTTGATAAA
>JABAAK010000086.1 GCA_014238775.1 Candidatus Paceibacter sp.
AGTTGCCATAACTTCTTCCATACTCAACAACTAGATATGAAAACAAAAACCATTCTTTCGGGTCTATTATTTCCATTAAATCCCTCTCAATCTTCACAGCATTTTTGTGTATACTGAATCCAAATCTCTGAGAAAACCTAATCATATGTGTATCAACAACTATACCCTCTACAATACCAAACAAATTTCCGAGTAAAACATTTGCACTTTTTCTAGCAATTCCTGGTATTTTGATCATTTCCTTTATTGTTTTTGGCAGTTTTCCTTTTAATTCTAGATCTACATATTTGGCAGCTTGGATCAAGCTTTTTGCCTTTGCTCTATAAAAGCCAGATTGGTAGATATATTTTTCGAGTTCTTTTTGGTCGGCATTGCTAAAATCTTTAGCTGTTTTGAATCTTTTAAACAAAGCTGGTGTTATTTCGTTTATTTTTTTATCAGTGCATTGTGCTGAGAGTCTGACTGCCACAAGAAGCTGCCAATCTGTTTTGTGTTTTAATGCGAGCTTTGCTTTTGGGAAAAGTTTTTTTAATTCCTTTATTAATTTTGTTGCTCGTTGTTTTTGTTCTTTTAGTTTTTTGTTTACCATCTAAATGATTATACCACATCATCTATAAATTTTTATGTTTTGCGATGGTGTTATTTTTATATAGTGTATATAAAAATATTTTTTGTTTTTTGTTTGTATATTTTTATATTATGTTTTTGTGTTATGTATAAATATTTTTCTGTGTTCTGTTCTGTTTTAAATTTTATATTTTCTTCTAAATCTTTTTTTGCTTTTATAAGCACTTCTTTTTGTTATAGTTCCTGTTTTAATTTCTAAATATCTTGTTTTGTTTTTTGCAATGTTATGTGATGATGTGTGTTTAAAAAATAAAAAGAGGTTGTGGTATCGGTCGGATATCACGAATAGTTTGTGTGCAGTGATGTGTGTTATGTTGTATGTTGATGTTTCTGTGTGTTGTGTGATGACAGATGAAGAGTTGGTATGTAGTGTTTTTGTTGTGTGTGTTTTTGTTTGTGTGTGTTGTGTGCAGGGTTTTATTTGTGTCTTTGTTTTGTTCGGTGGTGGTGGTTATGTTTGTGTATGGTTACTCTCTATTCCCTATCTTGATAAAGTTGGTCTGCAGTAGTGGTGTGGTTTGGATTGGGTGGTTTTGTTCTGTTGGTCTTGTTTGAGTTTTAGTGTGTTTTTGTAGTGGTGTATGGTTCTGTGGTGGTGTTATTTGTGTGGGTGTGTGTGGTGTGTTGTTGTGTCTTGTTTGGGTTTTTGTGCCGTAAATTTATGGTATTTTGGGTGTTTTTATTGGTATATTATATATATTGCTGGATCGTCTAATGGTAGGACATTTGGTTCTGGTCCAAAGAATCGGGGTTCGAGTCCCTGTCCAGCAACAACAAACTCCCACACAGTATACGGTATAGTGTCTTATTTTCAACAAAAACACCAACTTTTCGTTGGTGCTTTTGTTTTTTGAGTTACTTCTTTAGATACTAGAATCCAAATGGGTTTGATGGTGCTTGAAGTTGTACCCCATCAGTTAATACATCTGAAAATGTATTTGAAACTGGTGCTACAAATGAACCAGTCGATGGTGTTGGGTATTGGAACCCTGTTTGTCGTTCTGGTTCTTGGGTAGGTGTTTGAGAGCCAAACTGTGATGGAGCAGTAAACTCAGATTGTGATGATTGAGGTTGTCCTGTATATGGAGTGGTAGGTGCAGAAGAGTTAAACAATGATTGTGTGTCTATTCCTCGTGATCTCAATATATCAATCAATTGGTTTAGTAATTGATTTGTGTTTGTTTGTGAATCAGAGGTTGGTTGAGTACTTGATCCTGTGTTTGTTTGTGGAGCGATGTTTTTGTTTATGTGACTTATCGTACTTGGTCCAGCATATCCTGTAGCAGAAGTTAGTCCTAATGGATGTAAGATATCTGTCTTGTGGTGTTCTTGGTAAGCTTTAACAGCTCTTTCAGTTGCAGGTCCGAAGAAATTGCTCTCGTTTCCAGGAGATCCAGCGCCAGCTTGTGAGACTGTGAACCCTTGAGCGTTTAGATATTTTTGTAGATTTTTAACATCATTACCTACATCACCTATTCTTAAGTTTCTACTTATTCCGCCACTTGAT
>JABAAK010000002.1 GCA_014238775.1 Candidatus Paceibacter sp.
GGTGTGTTACTTGCTTCTGTATTGCTTCCTATATATTCTATAACCACTGCTATATAGTATTTGTGGTATATTAAAGTTGGTTATTAAATAAGTAAAAAACAAATGAATAAAAATTTTAATAAAGGATTTACATTGATTGAACTTTTAGTTGTTTTAGCTATTGTTGGTATCTTATCAAGTGTAACAATAGTTACTTTTAGTGGGTCACAAGCAAAAGCAAAAGATGGAACAAGTAAGGTCGAACTTGCTTCTATAAAAACAGAAGCTACTGCGTATATATTAGACAGAACAACTTGGTCTGGTTATTGTTCTATAACGAATACAGCTGGTACAGATGTAGGTGACCTAAGAGATAGTATAGAAGAAAGACAAGGAGGAGCCAGTGCCTTTTTTTGTGATGGTCCGGACACTATTTTGTATATTGGATTTAAAAAAAACGAAGTAGCTGGTGAGTATATATGTTTTAAAATAGATGCAAATACTAAAAGATCAATACTTATTGATACTGATGTTGCTTCGGAGTGTGGTACTACATAATTAATGTTTTTACAATTCATATTTGTTTTTGTATTGAGTGCAGTACTAGGTAGTTATATAAATGTAGTAATATACAGAAGGTCTTTTAAGTCTTCTGTATTTGGTAGGTCGAAATGTACTTCGTGTAAAAAAGTTTTAACTACTAGAGAACTCATACCGATATTTTCCTATTTAATACAAAAAGGAAGGTGTATAAGTTGTAAGCAAAAGATAAGTATCAGATATATCACAGTAGAGATGATTACTGTTTTGTCCAGTATATTGATTTTTGCATCTTTTGGTTTTTCATTTTATTCTCTTTTACTCTGTTTGTCTCTTTTGTTTGTTATACCACTTGCAGTCATAGATATGACAGAATTAGAGTTTCCAGGTTTTCTTCTTTATCCGTTTATGTTTTTTTCTTTTTTATATTCGATATATTTATCTATACTTTTTTTTAGTTTATATCCACTTGTAGCACCATTTGCATTTGCATCTTTATTTTTTATGCTCTATATATTGACAAACAAAAAAGGGATTGGTTTTGGGGACGTTTTATTAGCTTTTTCTCTTGGTGGACTTATAGGATTTGATATATATAAAATATTTTTTGCATTTGTTGGTAGTTTTTGGATTGGAACATTAGCATGTGTGGTTGTATTTATATATCAAAAAATAAACAACAAAAAATTATTACAAAGAAAACAAGCAATACCATTTGGTCCGTTTATTATCTTGTCTACTATTATAACTATACTGTTATTATAGTAGGGAATACAACAAAATGGCTTTTTGTTGTATAATAAAAATACTTGCGGTGGTAGCTCAGCTGGTTAGAGCGCTGCCCTGTCACGGCAGAGGTCGCGGGTTCAAATCCCGTCCACCGCGCATATGATTGAAACAATTTCATTTTCACTTTTGGGGATAGTGTTTGGCTTTGCTGGTGGGTCGCTTCGTGCTGTTGTTGGTCTTGTAAAACAACTAAAATTAAAAAAAACTGAATTTAAAATAGGGTATATTTTATTTAGTTTATTTGTGTCTATAATTACAGGAAGTATTGCAGGTGCATTAACTGGAGGCACTTGGATTATTTCTTTTCTTGCTGGGTACACTGGTTCAGATTTGATAGAAGGTTTAGGAAAAATGGTTATAAAAAAAAATAGTAAAAAAATATAGTGATAAAATACATAGTTTTGTACAATCTACGAAGTGCACAAAATGTCGGATCTATTTTTAGAACAGCAGATGCGACAGCTATAGAAAAAATTTTTTTAATAGGAACCACACCGTCACCAATAGACCGATTTGGAAGAGCACAGAAGGAAGTAGCAAAAACCGCTCTTGGAGCAGAAAAAAATGTTGACTGGAAACATTATCATACTGTTGATGAATTATTTAAAGAAGAAAAACTTAAAATAGCGGTTATAGAACAAACAGATAAATCTGTTTCTATTGAAAAAGTAAAGGATATAAAAACATTCGATACCGTTATGTTTGGAAATGAAGTAGATGGAGTACCTTATAAAATAATTAAATCCTTTCCAAATGTAATAGAAATACCAATGAAGGGAAGCAAAGAGTCTTTAAATGTAAGTGTGTGTTGTGGTGTTGTTTTATACTGGTTTTTATTATTGAAGTAAAAAATTGTTATACTAAATATATGCAAAGATCCCCTGTTAATTTCTCAAAAATCAAATCCGTCGGATATGACGTTTCTGTGTCATCTATGGAGGTTGAGTTCACTGTTGGAGGAATTTTTTTATACAAAAGGGTTCCTATGGAGATTTACAAAAATTTACTTTTTGCACAAAATAAAGATAAATATTTTGATGAAACAATAGAAGGAAAATTCATAAAAGAAATGGTAATAAATTAACTATTTTTACCTTTTTTACTGTTATAATATAAACAAATATACAAAATGACAAAAGAAAAAGATAACAAATCTAAATCAGGATATAATGCAAAAGACATCACAGTTCTTGAAGGACTTGAGCCGGTAAGAAAAAGACCTGGTATGTATCTGGGAACCACTGGACCAGATGGATTGCATCATATGATTACTGAAATTTTTGATAATTCTAGGGATGAGGCTATGGGTGGTTTCTGTGATGAAATAGAAGTAGTTTTTCTTCCAGATTCTCACATCAGAGTTACAGATAATGGACGAGGCATACCAGTAGATATACATAAAAATTCAAATGTATCAGCTCTTGAGACCATACTAACAACACTACATGCTGGAGGAAAGTTTGGAGACAGTGGATATAAAATCTCCGGAGGACTACATGGTGTTGGTTCTTCCGTAGTGAATGCTTTGTCTGTTTATATGAAAGCAATTATACACAGAGATGGAGCTATATACAAACAAAAATATTCAGTAGGTAAAAAACTAACAGAAGTGGAAAAAATCGGAAAAAGTGAGAAAAATGGAACGATAATAACATTTAGACCAGATGATTCTATTTTTTCTACTATAAAATTTGATGTAGATAAAGTTATTGATCATATGCGACAACAAGCATATTTAATAAACAAATTAAAAATTAGAATAATAGATGCGAGAACATATGATAAAAAAATTAACGATGAAGTATTTTATTTTTCTGAATTAAGAGAAAAACTTCCGTCAAATACTTTTTTCTTTGAAGGAGGTATAAAATCTTTGGTAGGGTATTATAATGTAAACAATAAAGTTGCAAATCCAAATATATTTAGTTTTACAAAGGTGATTGGTGATGTACATGTAGGAGTTGCTCTCCAATATGTGGAAGAGTTTAATTCTACTATACTTGCTTTTGCAAATAACATATATAATCCAAACGGAGGTACTCATGTAACAGGATTTAAAACTGCCTTAACAAGGACTATAAATTCTTATGAAAAAGACAAAAATGTAACTAAAGAAAAGGAATCCTTTTCTGGAGATGATGTTATTGAAGGTATTACTGCTGTAATAACAATAGCCATGCCTGAGGTGCAATTTGAAGGGCAAACTAAAGCGAAATTAGGTAGTGTAGAAGCAAAAGGTATAGTTGAAAAATCTTTTGCAGAGTCCTTTTCTAGTTTTTTGGAAGAAAACCCAGTAGATGCGAAATCTATAATAAACAAAGTATCACTTGCACTAAAAGCAAGAAAGGCGGCAAAAAATGCAAAAGAGGGAATTTTGAGAAAAGGGGTCTTGGAAGGACTCACACTTCCAGGAAAATTAACTGACTGTCAATCAAAGGATGCTAAAGTTTCTGAACTTTTTATTGTTGAAGGAGATTCGGCTGGTGGTACAGCTAGAGGTGGTAGATCACGAGATACACAAGCAATCCTACCAATAAGAGGAAAAATACTAAATGTATGGAAATCAAGAGATGATAAGATTTTTGCAAATGAAGAAGTTAAATCAATAGCAGTTGCTCTTGGTTGTGGAATTAAAGATGAAATAAATATAGAAAAATTAAGATATCATAAAATAATTATCGCTACTGATGCAGATGTAGATGGGGCACATATCACAACACTTCTGTTAACTTTGTTTTTCCAATTTTTCAAAAAATTAATTGAAAATGGTTATATATATATAGCTCAACCACCACTATATAAAATAAAGTTTGGTAAAAAAATTGAATATGCATACACCGACAAACAAAGAGATAAAATACTTTTAAAAGCAGGAGAAGATACAAAGGTCGACGTACAAAGATACAAAGGTCTTGGAGAAATGAACAAAGAAGAATTGTGGGAAACAACCATGGATCCAATGAACCGAACACTTAAACAGATAACTATGGATGATGTTATCAAAGCAAAAGAAACTTTTGACACGCTTATGGGTTCAGACGCACTTGGAAGAAAAAAATTTATAGAGGAAAATGCAGAATTTGCTGAAATAGACATTTAAAAAAACATTGTTTAATTTTTTCAATAAAAAAATAAAAAAAAGTATTTCTGGGACTGTTAAAATACCAGGATCCAAAAGTATAACAAACCGAGCACTTATAATTGCAAGTCTTTCGGATGGTAAAACTTTTTTAGAAAATGTTTTATTTTCAGAAGATACAAAAGTGATGATAAATTGTTTACGAAAATTGGGTGTAAAAATAAAAATAAAAAAGAAAGGGGTAGAAATTATAGGAGTTGGAGGTGTAATAAATAGTAACAAAAAAACTTTTTTTGTTAAGGAATCAGGCACAACTGCAAGGTTTTTAACATCCTTATTGTGTTTGGGCGAAGGTGGTGAATATACAGTGTATGGGAAAAAAAGGATGTCTGAAAGGCCGATTCTTGGATTAATAGATATATTAAATAAGTCAGGATCTGTTATTAAAAGTATTGATAAAAATATTGGTCTGCCTATAACTATAACTCCTGGAGGCTTTTCTGGTGGAAATATAATAGTTGGTACAAGTGAATCCTCTCAATTTGTATCGTCATTACTATTGATTTCACCATATGCAAAAAAAGATGTATGTATAACATTAGAAGGTGAAAGGGTATCTATGCCATATATTGAAATGACGATTGATATTATGAAAAGTTTTGGAGTGAAGTGTGATTTTATAGGAAAAAAGAAAATTTTTGTTAAAGCGAATCAAAAATATAAAGCAAGGGAGTATAAAATAGAAAGTGATGCGTCATCCGCTTCATATTTTTTTGGTATTGCTGCTGTCTGTTTTGGCAAAATTTCAGTATCGTCATTTTTTAAAAAAAGTCACCAAGGTGATTTAAAGTTTTTAGATA
>JABAAK010000081.1 GCA_014238775.1 Candidatus Paceibacter sp.
AATAAACGAATAACCCGTATAACTCACACCTATATCCATAAGTAAAGTTCTAACATCCAAAAGGCGGCAATTTCTTTGATTTATGGAATACTGATTATTTCCATCACGAAAAAGTTTTCTTGAAATTTGAATTTCGGAGATCTTTCCGTATTTTGGTAAGTCTTTTTCTTCATCATTTAAAAAATGGAGTTGAACTTGGGCTAGATTGACAGCTGCTGCTTTTTGAGCACCTGAAAAAATAATATCTTCCGAACTAGGAGATCGTAAAGACTTCATACTCTGTTCTCCAATAGCCCAGCGGACAGCATCAAAAATATTGCTTTTACCACAGCCGTTGGGACCTACAACAACCATAATTTTATTTTGCTCTAACTCTACAACCGTCTTTTCCAAAAAGGACTTAAAACCAGAAATAACAATTTTAGAAAGATACATTTATTTTTTTACAGACTTTGAGCTACAAGCAGGACAGTTTTTTTAGTGATGGATTGAATGAGAAAATACTGGTATTCTTACATCACGCTTTTTATTAATATGGATAGGAACTTCTTGTATAAATATTTTTTTTATAATTTCACTGACAACCTTTGTATTAACAGCATTTCCTAAAGCTCTAAATGATTGAGTTTCAGAATTAAGTCTAATACTAATATTTTCAAAGCCTTGTAATTTTTGCGCTTCCTTTAAGTTTAAGTATCGTTTTTGCCAAGCAATCACTGGAGTTTGTGTTCCTGTTAAAACTAAAGAAGAGACAGATTCATAATTCTTTACACGAATTCCAGACGATCTAAATTGCAGTAAATATTTAAAAATATTTCTATCAACATCACCAGCGTTCCATTCTAATTTTTGCCAACTGTTAATATGGGTTTTTATTTCAGGAATTAAAGGTTCAATAAAAGTTTTATTTGCTTCCCAAAAATTTCTATTTTTTTGAATGTAATTGATTTTCCATTTTGGAAATTTTTTTTGCTTGCGAGTAGCATAATTAGGTAATTTTTTTAGTTGTTCTTTTTTAGAAAGTCCTTTAAGGCTTTGTCCGAATGCTCCTTTGTATTTTGCTAGCTCTTGTTCAGACATACAATAAGGGCATTTGCTATCTAAAGGATAGGTTGCACCGAATTCCATAGCCCAAATGGGAAATTTTGGAAGTGGTTGGTCTTTTGGTAAATCTGAAATAAATTTTTTCCATGTGCCAAGATGCTTCAACTGCTTATCAGATAGTCTTTTATCTGTTTTTTTGTTGGGTTCTAAAAAATCATTTATCTTTAATTTATTTATATTTCCTTGCTGAATTTCACTAGAAAAATCCAAAGGAATAGTACTACTTTTTCTATGTTTGCCTATAATAAATACTCTCTCTCTTTTGTGTGGAATACCAAAATGATGTGGAGATAAAATAAAATCTTGAATAAAATAATTACAATCTTTCAGTAAATTACAAGTTATTTCCCAAGTTTTTCCGTTATCATGAGTCTTGAAATTAGGAACATTTTCTAAAATAAAATATTGTGGTTGATGATAATCAAGAATACGAATAATTTCATAAATTAAATCACCACGTCCTAAGTCATTCAATCCTTTTTGTTTTCCTGCTTTTGAGAACGACTGACATGGAAAGCCTGCACATAAAACATCGTGAAACGGAATATCTTTTTCATCTATTTTAGTAATATCCCCTTGACACTCTATTCCAAAATTTTTTTCATACAAATTTCGTAATTCTTTATTTAGTTCAGAAGCAAAAACGCATTCGGCATTGATACTCTTGAGTCCAATATGGAAACCACCCAAACCAGCAAATAGGTCAATAAATTTCATATCTATCTTTAATTAAGTAAATTACCAATTTCTTTTCTTACTTTTTTAATTTCTTCAGTTCCCACTGTTGCTAATAAACGAATAATTCTTGCTCTATCTAATATCAACCCTTTTTCTTTACCTTGATCTATAAAAGCTTTATTCCTATCTATTAAATCTGTAATAGTATAAACGCTTATAGGTTTACATGCAAAATCAATCAATTTTTCTGTCCATACGCGGAGGTTCACGGGATGACTATCCTTCCAATTTTTCCCAGCTTTACATTGTACTAATAGAATAACCTTACCACTCATTTTATCTAAAGGTTTCCAGACAATAATATCACATCTAGGAATTTTTTCACTGTCTTTAAAATCTTTTTGAGTATCTGAATGATTGCTTTCAAATAACTCTTCATCACAAAATTTTTTAAAATCTATTGTTTGTTTTTGTACATCGTCAATTAATTTATATTTAGCACCTTCTCCTAAATAAGTTTTTATTGCTTCTGCTGAGCATTTTTCAAACAAGCTAGAAAGTTGTTGGTTATTATCTCCCATACACTCAAGGCAAAGTAAATATTCTGGTCTTGCTATAAATGTATCACTAAAAGTAATAGTTTCCATAATTTCATCATATTTAAAAACCCTATCTCCTAACAAATCAACTAATTCAAGATAGCGTCCAAATTTATCATTTAATTGATTTTCAATACTATTAATTCCTTCATTATCTTCATTTTCATTAAATTCTTCACCAAGTTCTCTTTCCAATTCAGTTCTCAAAGAATGTTTAGAAATAGACTTATCATGAAGTAACTTTTTTTCTAATTCAATAAAATCATTCATTTTCAAATTTTCTATTTATATCCCTTACGACACTACTTATGGCTACTATTTTTTTCTGTAACTCCTTTCCTTTTTTATATGTTGAAACTTCTGTTTTTATATCCATACTAGATAATTTTCCATTAATAGTTTCAAGTTTTTTCTGAGCCTCACCAGAAAGGTTATTCAGCCCATCTAATTCTCCGCCAATCATATTAAAGGCATAATCTATATTTCTATCTTTTTTAAATATTGTTGTTGCATTTTCATCTTCAAGTATTTTACTAAGTTTTCCAGTAATATCTCTAGATTCTTTTATTAACCTTTTTTTTTCATTGCCGTTGTCAAATAAGCATTCAAATAGAAATTTTAAATTTTCTCTTTTGTTATCAGGAATAGGATTTTCTAAATCATTACTATTAATTTCTTGCCAAAAAGGTAATCCAATAAAATCTCTAATGGGACCCTGTCCTGTAGCTAACTGTAAAAATGAAAAATTAGATTTAGCATTTCTGGTATCAAAACTACCATCATATTCTTCAATTATTCCAATCAAACAATAACACACATAGGTTTTTTTGGCGGAGTTTTTCTTATCTCCTATGGTTCTTTGAATATCTTCTATAGACATTTTTTTTTTAAGTTTAAGCTGTGCAATAAATCTAGCTCTTTCATAAACATTCCACTTGCGAACCCCTGATAAGTGATGGACACCTAAAAACCCTAATACATCATCTCTATTGGGGTAAAATAAAACAGGCAACTTTTTAAATTGCTCTTTCAATTGTTCAGTGA
>JABAAK010000003.1 GCA_014238775.1 Candidatus Paceibacter sp.
GGTAGTAAATAATCCAATATTACACAAAAGTAATACTGCACCAGCAAAGAAAAATAGACCTTTATGGTGCATTAATTTTTTAGTTTTCATTGTTTTTTGTAACAGTGTGACCTATTGCCATGCTTGTATTTCAAAGCAAGGTCGTGATTAAAGAAACGATAATAGAAAGCAATTCTCCTATCACTATTATTATACATTATTGTGTGAGAGTTATACCACAACAGCAGAGTTGGTTTAGAAAACCAAAAGAAACAAGAAAGTCTTAATTTATTTTTTTGAAAGAAAAGACCTTTAAAATCATTGTGTTATACTGAAATTATAGTGAAAACTTTTTTTTATCTCATTTTAAACATCACACTTTTCTCTCTTATTGGTTTGCTTGGAGCTTTTTATGCGTTTTCAAATGAAAAACCATTTTCATTTGGGCTTGATCTAAAAGGTGGAATAAAACTTTTATATGATACTGATACATCTGATATACCTACAACCGACAGAAAAGCACAAATCTCAGCATTGAGAGATGTTGTGGAGCAGAGAGTCAACGTACTTGGTGTATCTGAGCCAAATGTATATACACAAACATCGTTATTATCTTCAAAAGGAAAATTATATAGGCTGGCTGTGGAGTTGCCAGGTATACAAGATATAGACAGGGCTGTAGAGGTCATAGGCAAAACTCCAGAACTAGAGTTTAAAATACAAGATTCTGAAAATGGTTTTATAGATACAGGTATAACAGGAGCTCTTGTCAAAAATGCTGAGGTTAGTTTTGTTTCTTCCCACACTGGAGGAGTTACAAACACACCAGCTGTTACTGTAAATTTCAATTCTGAAGGAGCAAAATTATTTGCTGATTTAACGAAAAACAATGTAGGTAATTTACTTGGAATATTTTTAGACGGAGAGGTTTTATCAACTCCGGTTATCAGAGAGCCTATATTTGGAGGAGCAACTCAAATAACCGGAAGTTTCACCTTAGAAGAGGCTAAAGTCTTTGCCCGAGATTTAAATTTTGGAGCACTACCAGTACCAATAGAGATTTCAGAGACACAAACAGTGTCAGCAAGTCTAGGGGAAAACACCATAGAAAAAGCATTTTTTGCTGGGGTGCTCTCTATTGTATTAATAATTTTACTTCTAACTATTATATATAGACTATCTGGATTTTTGGCTGGCATTGCTTTATTTGGATACACTATTATTATCATTTCTATTTTTAAGTTTATGCCAATAGTTTTAACTGCAGCTGGTATAGCAGGAATCATCATGTCTCTTGGGCTTGCTGTTGATGCTAATGTATTGATTTTTGAGAGGATTAGAGAAGAACTAAAAGAAGGAAAACAATTTAAAGAAGCATTGTCTCTTGGGTTTTCTCGTGCTTGGAGTTCTATCAAAGATGCAAATATATCAACTTTTTTAATAGCTCTGCTTTTGTTTTGGTTTGGAACATCAATAGTAAAAGGTTTTGCTCTGGCTTTTGGTATAGGGGTTTTAGTTAGTTTTTTCTCTGCTATATTCCTTTCTAGATCACTTTTGTGGATATTGTCGTTATGTATAAAAGGGAAAACTCATTTTTTTATAATTCCAAGAAAATAATATGATTGCACAATACAATAAACTTTTTTTAATAATTTCACTTGTTGTGGTTTTATTTTCTATAATATCCCCCTTTATCTTTGGTATAAATCTTTCTGGGGAGTTTGTAGGAGGGAGTACTACCAAATTTAGATTACAAACACCACAACAAACACACACCGTCGAACAGAATTTACTTATTTCTGGTATAAAAGTCGATTCTCTTAAACTAGATAAAAACCTATTTACTCTCCGCACACCAAACTCAACTGACATTGAAAGAAAAAAACTTTTTTCTGTGCTGGAACAAAAATTTGTCGGGGTAGAGATAGAGGAACACCTTTCTTTTGGGCCATCGGTATCTACAGAAATAATAAACAAAACCATAATAGCTTTGGTTATCGCCTCGTTTTTGATAGTGATTTTTATTTCTTTTGCTTTCAAAGATACATCAAAACCCATATCCTCATCTAAATACGGAATAGTTTCACTAATTGCACTTTTTCATGATGTGATAATACCGTTTGGTGTTTTTTCTGTAGTAGGATATTTTCTAGATGTTTCTATAGATGTACTTTTTGTTATGGCAATACTTGCAACACTAGGATATTCTATAAATGACACAATCGTGATTTTTGATCGAATACGGGAAAAAATTAAAATAAACAAAGAAAAAAAAATAAAAGAGGACTTTTCAGATGTCATAGACTACGGTGTAAAAAAAAGTTTCAGACGATCTATGTATACATCACTCACAACAGCAATACCTCTGTTATTACTCGCTTTATATGTACCAACTCTTAAATGGTTCTCATTTGTCTTATTTATAGGAGTGATTGCCGGCACATATTCTTCACTATTTTTAGCACCATCTGTACTTTTATTGTGGAGCAAATACACAAAAAACACCAAAGAAAATGAAGAGGAAATAAGTGAACTAGAAAAAGCTGAACAACGACTAAAAGAAAGACTGAGAGAATAATTATGAAAAATATCTTTCATTCACATATTTTTGGATACATAGGAAGTATTTTGGTTTTATTAGCATTAGCACTCATTTCTGTGAAACTGATTTCCGGAGATGGATTCGCATTTTATCTTTTAAACGGTTTTGGTGGATTTATTATTGCAC
>JABAAK010000004.1 GCA_014238775.1 Candidatus Paceibacter sp.
ACTTGACCATATTATTTGTTTGCTTGTATTAGTATAGAATAACCCTTCGGACTTTGTCTAATATCCTCAATTATTTTAAATGGTTGCGGTACTAAAGAAATAAAAAATTCAATTTTTTCCTTTAGAAAGTCTTTATCCATATTTTTATATCTGCCAGATAAAAACAAATCTATTTGAACCCTATATCCCTGATCCATCCATTTTCTAGACATTTTTGCTCTCATTTGTAGTATATCCTTACTTGTATTTGCCTTAATTTGCGTGATTTTTGTCTCTGACTTTTTTTCTGCTCGTTTTGAAGATTCAAATCTTTCTTTCCTAAGCTTTTTTTGCTCATACTGATATTTACCATAATCCATAATTTGTGCCACAGGAGGTCTTGCTCCAGCAGATATTTCTACCAAATCTAGATTTTCCTGCTTTGCTTGGTTTATTGCATTAATGGTTTTAACTACGCCAATGTTCCTACCATCCCCACCTATAAGACGGACTTCTCTGGAATTTATACTTTCATTTATTTTTATAGACGGATGACGCTTGTTTTTTGCTATATTCAATAGTTCTATTATATCAAAATAAAAACAAAAAACAAGTACCTTTCAAAATGTTATATTAATTAACATGACACAGTATATTTTTGCATTTTTCCTTTTTTTTTCAAGCATCTTAGCAACGCTTTTGGTTATAGAACATCCATACACATATAACTTAAAAAGGACAACAAATATTTTTTCAGACAAAGAAGTTTTATATGAAATTAAAAATGTAAAAGACATAACTACAAGCGATCACATAGTTGGTCCAGATATAGAAAAAGCATCTTTTGTTCTTATAGAATATTCAGATTATACATGTCTATTTTGTGCTGCTATGAGAAACACATTGAAGGAGATAGTAGATGAATATAATGCCACTTTGGTGTACAGACATTTTTTTCCATTAGCTAATTTAAATGGAATTAGAAGAGCTGTCTCTGCAGAATGTGTTTCTGAAGTTGCAGGGGAAGACGCGTTTTGGAAGTACACGGGATTTTTATATACCACAAGACCAACTGATGACAAGACTATAGAAAAAAGTCTATATAAGTTTGGTGTAAATTTACAAGAATATAAAGAGTGTATAAAAAACCCAAACCAAAAAATATCACAAATCCAAAAAGACACAAAAGACACTCAAAAACTAGGTGCCCGAGGAACCCCATTTATTTTAATAGTAAAAAACAACAAAATTGTTGGTTATACATACGCTACTAGGAAAGAAAATTTTATTGATGTTGTAACAAGTTCCATCAAAGATTAAAAATAACAAATTATATATATTATGTTAAAATAAAAAAATGGAAATAAAAAACACAAATAAACAAGAAGAAGAAAATAATACTGATAATAATTTAAAAACCACAGAAATAACAGATACATCACTTGATCACTCCAGTACAAAGCAAATATCTAAAAAACCAAACAGCACTATTGTTTTAATAATCGTTGGTGTTATCGTTGGTGTAGCAGTGTCTAATTTCTTTGATTTTTCAAATACAAACAATACAGCTGAAATAAAAAACATCAAAACAACAACACAAAGCACCGAAATCAAAAATCCTTTTGAAGAAATATTGTCGATATTAGACACAGATGCGGTTTACGGAGACAAGACTGCAGAGACCATTGTTTTTGAATATTCAGATTTGGGATGTCCAAACTGTGCTAGATTTCACAAGACTATAACTGATGAGGTAAATGCTTCAAATGGTTCTTTGGTAAGGGTATATAGACATTTCCCAGTAATACGAGATTTTTCTTTATTTGGTGCTATTGTGTCTGAGTGTGTTAAGAATGAACTAGGAGACGATATGTTTTTTGATTTTTTGAGTAGGGCGTTTTCATTAAATCTTACTCAACCAATTTTAGAAAAACTTGGACTAGAATATGGACTAACAAATAAAAAAATACAAACTTGTTTGTCTAATAACAGTAAAGAAAATATTCTAATACAAAAATATATTAAACAAGCTTCTTTGGTTGGTATTCGTGGAACTCCGAATGGATTTATATACAACAAAAAAACTGGAGAATATTCAAGGCTTTTTGGTGCAATCCCTACAAGCGAACTAAAGAAAATTATTAACGGATTAAAATGATAGAACTGTCTGTCCTTTCTATTTTTTTTGCTGGGATAGCAACTTTCTTTTTACCTTGCACTTTACCCATCATAGTTGGAAGCATAGGATTGCTACATAGTAATTCTAAAAAGAAAAGGATTATACTAAAAAAGACAATTTTGTTTTCCTTAGGGTTTACTTTTGTATTTGTTTTGTTTGGAGGTTTTGCAGGTCTTTTGGGAGGTACTTTTTCTACTAGCTCTATATTTATAAATTCAAACATTATACCAATCTTTAAAAAAATTGGAGGAATATTGCTGATTTTTTTTGGAATTACCCTTTTAACCCCGGCTAAAATTTTTTCAATATTACACATAAAAACAAACAACTTTAAAATTCCAAAATGGATCAATATAAATTCAGAGTGGGGTGCATTTTCTTTAGGAGTTGTATTTGTATCGGTTTGTTAAGATTTTTTAAAAAAAGACAACCAATTTTCCATTTCATTCCTTTATTTAACAACTGTTGTTTTTTATGTATATTCCATCATTATTAGATACAATTTCAAAAATTATTTTTCCAATTTTAGGCCATCCA
>JABAAK010000107.1 GCA_014238775.1 Candidatus Paceibacter sp.
TAAATTTTAATACACAACTTACTCTTATGAATGGATTCCCTTTTGATACTAGTGATGATTCTGTTGATGAAATAATGAATAGATTTGGATTCGTACATAAAGGACACGCATACGCAAAAAACGAATTGTCTACAACATTGGATAAAATAATCTTATACCCTGACAATATGCACGGTGTCGCCGCATACTTTAAGGGTGATTCACCTGCTATTGCAATGAACCGCGGTTATATTTCAGACGAGTTTACTATATTGCATGAATATGGTCACCATGTTTTTAATTCCATATATGGTAATAATGCCAATTACAAATGTCCCATACCGCATTATATATACAAATCATATAATTTGGGATGTGCATACCATGAAGGCTGGGCTGATGCATTTCCATTTATTGTTAATAACGTACCTCGTATGCAACAATTAGGCGACGAAATCAATATTGAATCCCGTACTTTTGTTAAAAATGCTGATACAATAGTTCGTCATCAAATTAATTTTGAAGGCGGATATGAAGTGGAAGGTAATTTTGCAGCGTTATTGTATGACATACACGATACTAGAAATGATGCATTATATGACAATAATGACTATTTTAACGATAAACTGGTAGACATGTGGAACCTAATAAAAAACACAAAACCCACAGATCATAAAGACATGGCCAACATTTGGAATGGGGATATATCGTATGGGGGTTATGGATCAACAAATACTAAACTTGACGCCATAATGAAACTAAACGATATCATTAGTAGAAGCCCAAATAGAAATGATGCTAGCATACCGCATTTTTATCAGCGAATGAACGATCTATCAAAATGGACAACATTTCCACAATATGCGTGGATTACAGTGGATAGTTTTGCCCAATCCATTGGCCCCATATGTTATGATTCACAATGTAACATTACATTAACAGATGCCATTGACCTGTCACAATACGAAAATTTGAAGCTAAGTTTCCGATACATTGATTACCATTTTCCATCATTCTCAACATACCCGAACAGTTTAACTGTCAGTACAACCTCTGACGGAACAACTTGGACTGACACACGTCACATATTTGGTAGATCTGTATGGACTGAATGGAATTACAACATACCCGACTCACATTTGACAGAAAATTTTAAAATAAGATTTACCTTTGATGAACGTTCATCCAATATTATCCACATAGCAAGCATAGCAGATATTGCAATATCTGATCAGACTTTTCCAAGTAGAGGATCTGGCGGTAACGGTGGGGGATCTGGCGATAGTGGGGGAGGATCTGGGGGAATTGATACCACGGAACCTACAATTACCATAAACACTCCTACCTCAAACCAAATCATCACATCCGATTCTGTAACAGTATCTGGTTCCGCTAGCGACACATCTGGAATTAAAAACATTACAATCATTCCGCCTACTGGAATCTCTGTAACTGTTACTGGCTCTACTTTCAGTTATACGTTTACTGGACTCTCTAGTGGTTCTCAAACTTTTATGATAAACGCATGGGATAATGCACTCAATCTGGCAACAGATTCTGTCACGGTTACCATAGAGCCGCCTCCCGCCTCAGACACCACGCCACCCACTATTGACATACGCAGACCAAATGACGGCGATATATTCACAACAGATTCTGTAGAATTTAGAGGACACATATTTGAAGGAGACGAATCTGGCATTTTCAATATTCGAATTACACTAGACAACGCACCGTTGTCAGATCCGATTGATTATAGAATAAAGGGTTATAACGCAAATCCCAGATCTGTTCTAACCGACATACCCCGTGGAAATCACACCATTACATTTTATGCAGAAAATGGCGATGGTTATGCAAACAGTGATAGCGTTTACATTATAATTGACACTCCAGTCCCAAAAAGAATAGATTCATTTTTTGATGATGCGCAAACCGACATGTCAAAATGGATTTTAGGAGCTAATAATGATAATGAAATATACTGGAAAATAAAATCCCCATACATTACAGTACCGAATTCAACATCTGCAAACAGTGTATTTGGATCTTCAAACTGTGATACTACATGTACCATGAAAATGGTGAACTATATAGACATGACACAAATGTCGTCTCCAAATCTTGGTTTTCTTAGATTTGTAGATACCCCATGGTTAGGAACAATTCCATCGGAAGGAATAATATCATACGTATCGATCAATAATGGGAATACTTGGACTTTGCTTGAAAACTTTACAAACGGCACTTTAAAAGATGACGGACTTTGGCATAAAGAAGAATATGATTTAAGCGCATATTCGTCAGCCACTCAATTCAAACTGCGATTTGATGGAATATCTAGCTCGCCTAGTGAATATATGGAACTAGACGACATAAAAATTTACGACAAGGATACAATTACCATATATGAAACATCTGATTTAACCATAACTTCTGACAACCCCAACCCCTCATACGCCAAAGCAGGGGACATCATTACAGTCACACTGTGGACAAATGATATCATTACAAACTCTTACATGCAGATGCTAAACCGTACCATAGTGCCTACTATATACAACAATACCCTAGTAGCAAATCTTACCATACATGACAGTGACGCAAACGGCAATCCTGCATTTGACATTATACTCGTAGGAATAAACGACAATCAAACAGTCTCCGAACTAAATCTGACAGGTTCCAACATCTTTATCGATACAATCAAACCAAACCTGACCCTAAATGGCACACCCATAATACATACAGAATTAGGACACGATTACATTGATCCTGGAACAACTTTACATGATAATGATCCTGCATACAATGGTACCGTCATTTCAAATGCCACGGCACTAAACACCTCTGCTCTGGGAACATACCTTGTAGAATATTCTGCACCAGCAGACTTTGCCGGCAACAAGCCTGAAAACGTGACTCGCGCGATAATAGTATCCGATATGTCTGCAGCATACCTGACAAACCTGACAATATACAGCGACAATTCCAACACGGCAAGGGCAAAAGCAGGCGATACTATACAAATTACGCTTGTATATAACAAAACGATTGAAAATATAACATCGCTGATTTTAGGCAGATCCGCAGACTTTGGCATATCCGACAACATTGTAACCGCGACCACAACGGTTTTGGCAAAAGATTCGGGCAATGCCACGTTTGTAATATCCGCATCCGATGAGTCTGGCAACATACTTACTGTAACACATGATGATCTAAATTCCACAAACGTCCTAATTGACAATATTGCTCCAATTTTGACGTTAAATGGTCCGGCATTGGTCGAACTACAGCTAGGCGAGATGTATGATGATCCTGGAGCTATTGCATCCGATGCAGATCCCTTGTACAACCCCACAGTTTTGTCAAACTATACAAATGTAAACACCTCGCAGAATGGAACATATTTCATAGAATATACTGCAAACACAGATCCTGCCGGTAATGAGCCTAAGAGTATTATGAGAAACATAACCGTACACTGGACAAATCTCATACCGGCCATAGACAATCCCATAGCGGTTGGCACGTATCGTTATATATCATGGCCATATGATCCTGTATACAATATTGAAACTATAAACATTGGCTCAAATGCATACGCCATAACGGTAAATTGGTACTCAAATTATGTCAACATTATTGACATTACAAATGTAAACAATCCTACACTTGTCAGTACAATGACTGACGAATATGACAATTTTATAATGCTTTCAGGTCCGCGCAACGTGCATACGGTGGAAATAGATTCAAGTATATTTGCGTTGATAACTGCTAGAAATGATGATGGTATGCAGATTGTAAACATTACGGATCCTGCAAACCCCATAGCAGTGTCATCCATAACGGACAGTACAAGTACAAATCCTACGCCATTTGAAGCACTAAATGATGCATTTGACGTGGACACTGTAATTATTGGAACAGACACTTTTGCAATAATTGCTAGTGAATACGACGGTATGCAGATTGTAAACATTACGGATCCTGCAACACCAGTTCACATTTCTGCAATTATTGGAGAAAAATTTTATCATGTGGATACTGTAACTATAGGCACGGATACTTTTGCAATGATGTTGGCAAATAATCACAATATTGGTCTTAAAATAATAAACATTACAGATCCTGTAAATCCGAGTGTAATTAATTCCATACGTAATAATTATTATAACGGACCGTACATAATATACGAATTTAACACAAACGACATAATAACTACAGATTCTGGAGTTTATTCTGTAATATCTTCCTCATATGCAGACAAGGTATTCATACTAGACATCACAGATCCTATGACAACCTCCGTCATCGCGACTTTAAAAGACAGCACTGCATCAAATCCTAGTAATTTTACATCTTTGAATGCCCCAAAAGGGGTGGACATTATAAAAATTGGACAATCCGCATATGCACTAGTGGCAAGTTCTGGCGATAGGGGAATACAGATCATAAACATCACAGATCCGGCAAATCCTACGGCAACATCTACTGTAAGGGACAATGTTGACAATGTTACTTCTACGTATCTTGCAACAAGTGTTTCCGCAATCGAGATAAATTCCAACGTATATTCCGTAATAGGCAGTCGCCGGGAGGGAATTCAAATAATGGATCTAGGTCCATCCGGAATCATGTCTGCAAATGCCCCGCCAAGAACAAATAATGCAATATCTGAAACGTTGGACGATGCTCTAGATACTAAAAGCGTGTTTGGAGTTTACCCGACATCTATGCCTGATCTGACTATCACATCCTCCAACCATGCAGTAGAATATGCATCTGTAAACGACATGCTAACCGTACAATGGATTATGAACACAAGCATTGTGGATGCATCTGCGACCATAATGGGCAGAACAGCAGACGTGGTTTTCTCGAATAATGTCATGCAAGCAAGCACTATAATACATAAAGACGATACAGGGTTTGCATTCTTTGCTCTCACTGTGATGGATTCTGATGACAACATCCTCTCTGCAACCGAATCAGATCTGAACTCTACAAATATCATCATAGATACAGAACCTCCAAGAATTCAACTAGAAGGCAATCCAACTATAAGAATACAGACAGGTTTTGATTATGTTGATGCCGGAGCGGTTTTATACGAGAATGATCCTATGTATGATGGAATCATATACAGTAACGCTAGTGCCGTAAATACTTTAAAGCCTGGAACGTATGCAGTAGAATACATTGCATCACCTGATGCAGCAGGTAACGTACCTACAAGTAAAATCCGAACCGTTATCGTACATGATTAATGGTATTGTATACAGTTTGGAGGATTTACTCTTGAAATGTGCCAACATTGTTCATCTTTGATCAATTACGTACAAACTTCCAAATTGTACAGTTATAATTATTCTATTTTGTAATATGATTATCTATGAAAATTTTATTTGAGCTTTGATACATTATCATTTATTTTTATTCTTCTTTTGTCCAGATATGCGACACTCTCTTTTTTATCTAGAAATTTTGTACACGACAAGAGACTGTCAATGTACCGTTTTGTCTGCCGGTCATACGTTTTGTCTAGTTCATTAGCAGCCTTTATCACATTATCTACATTCACGTTCTTTAGATCATCCTTGCGACCTAGCAAAAACTGCTTTTTCCCACCAAAAAGACGAAAAAATCAAGCATGATGGCAAATCCGGACATAAAGCGCTGGTATGAAAACATGGCATGTGGAAGCCGAACAGCTTGGAGTAATACTAGAGGCAATTCAAAACTTGAATGCCGGTAAAATGCTCCTAACCAGTGCATAGCAGAATCGGCTCAGGCCGAGGTCTTAATACAACAAGGATGGAAATTTGCAGGCGTGCTGCCAAACGGCAAAGTCGTGCTTGAAGGAAAACAGCGATCAGGCGATCTCGCAATAGATTGACGATACTCATCTAGTACTCGAGCTAATAATGGAGCGGGTCTAGAACCATTAATGGTTCTAGTCCGTTTATCATCATAATTCTATTGTAAAGCCGATCACAAACGATAGAAGGCTATTGGGAAGCCTACTAATACCCTATATTTTTTATTTATATTGGATTGTTTGTGGTTTACGGATATAGTGATGCGTCAAACCATAATCGATGCCTGAATTTAATA
>JABAAK010000097.1 GCA_014238775.1 Candidatus Paceibacter sp.
CATCCCCGGCAAAGTATAACCTTGTTCTGGAGCTATCACATGCACTATTCCTTGCCTTATATCTTGAAGATCGTCAAGTTCTAGGTTATTTTCTTGACAATTTTTCGTTAGAGTATCTATCTGCAATTTGGAAATGGGGTCTGCAATAGTATCTCTTTGTTTGGTAGGAACATTGTGATCCATAGTCGCTAAAATCTTGGCTGCGCACCTCACTTTTCTTTTCTGAAGCCTCAAACCTTCAAAAGCTTGAGGACTCGTTACTTCGTGTACCAAATGCAAATCAATGTAGAGTAAATAATTTTCTCCTTCTTTTTCTATGAACTACATGCGAATCCCAAATTTTTTGATAAAGTGTTTTATTCATTTTATTTTTTATTATTATTTAATAATATAATTTTTCTTTGAATTGTTGAAACCACATAATCGTTGACTATATTCATTTCTATTACTGCTATAAAATTTGGATTTTTCTTCCCAACAATTTTAAACACTTTTTTATTAGTTTTTTTATTTAATGTTAAAACATCATTGAATAACCAATTTATAGAGCCACTTGTACCATAAGATGTCATACCAGCACAATATATAGCCTTTCTTGGGTTTTCTGAAAAAGGATTTTTCCATACAATTACCAAAGCTATATCTTTTTTTGGAAGTCCATTTTGTAGATCAGTGTTTGATAGAGTATAGGTTTTATTTTTCAATCTTAACCTACCACTATTTTCATTTAAGGATAATTGAAGATCTGGATGTTGACTTTTTAAGATCTTTATAAATTGACCGCTATACTCATTTTTAGAAGGACCTCCTAACAAAATCAAATCGTTTTCAGGTTTTTGAGAAACATTTTTACTTATGTGAGTAGATATTTCTTTTTTTCTGAAATTTTTTACAAAAAATTTAGATAGATAAGCGATACCTTGAATTTGACCAATTCCAGTTGTAGCTCTAATAATCTTGAGTCCTTTAGTAGATTTTTTTATATCAGAAGTTGTAATAATAATGTCTAAAGGTGTATTAATACCAAACCCTAAAAAACGCCTGATTGGTAACAACTGTCCTAGTCGTAGATACCCAGCATGAAATAGTGATACTATTCCAATAACTGCTAATATGCCTTCTATTATTGTTATGAAAGTAGTTAAAAAGTTCATATATTAATTTCTCCATTCTAAAAGTGTTTTTAGTTGTCGGTGTATAGTATGAGAATTAGATAAAACATAATCGCATTCATAATTATTATTAATTAAAATTAAGTCAGAAATATTACCAGCTTCCCTAGCTATTAAGTCGGCTGCAATTATATCCCATATTCGTGCTTTTTTTTCAAAAAAACTCCTCCACACCCCTTTTGCTACTTTACAAATATCAACAACTGCAGAACCTGATTGTCTTAAAATAAATCCATTGGATATCAGTTTTTTAATGTCTGAAGAGATATTTTTACTATTAGCATCACTAGGTATGCCAAACGATACAGTATTCAAACTTTTGGCAGTTGTAGTTAATTTTTTTCCATTTAATTTAGCACCATCACCACGTATTGCTGTGTAAAGTTCATTGAAATAGGGTAGAAAAAGAACAGAAAGTGTTACATTGAATTTAGCATCAACTAGAGCAACTGAAATCGCTACATCGGGAGATCCAGATATATAATTCATTGTTCCGTCAATAGGGTCAATAATCCAACATTGTTTATGAAATATTGGAGGTTTGTTGAGTGATTCTTCACTAAGAACTTCAATATTTAATATTTTCTTTAATGTTTTTGATAAGAAGTTGCTTATCTCATAATCTATATTTGTGCTAGGATTCTGATTGTGAGATATTTGGCGGATTGGTTTCTTTAAAATTAAAGCAGAGCGTTTGACCGTTAGCACCACTCTATCTAACAGTTTTTTATATTTAATATTACTATTCATAACTATATTAAGACCATTGCATTGGCGTGACGCCTAGGTAATTGTAATGAAACTAAATCAAGCCCATTTTATCTACTACTTGGTTTAGTTCACTAACGGCGTCAATAGACTTTTGTAAATTATTTTTTTCTTCTTCTGTCAAAGGAACTTCTATTATTTCTTCTACTCCATCAGCCCCTATTTTTGCTGGCACTCCCACAAACAAAGACTCATCAATTCCATAAGCTCCATTAGTGATTTTTGCAGCACAAGGAAGTATTCTTTTTTTATCGCTTAGATAAGATTCTGCCATCTGCAAAGCAGAAGCAGCTGGAGCATAAAAAGCAGAGCCTCTTTGTAGAAGGGCTACAATCTCTCCTCCTCCTTTTCTCGTTCTATCTACGATTTCATCCAGTCTTTGCTGGGTTATCTTTCCTGTTTGCACGAGTTGGTTAAGAGATATTCCTC
>JABAAK010000005.1 GCA_014238775.1 Candidatus Paceibacter sp.
GGAAAAACTTCTTTTGAAAAACTGATTGCAAAAAACATTAATTTTAATTTCATAGATATTGATAAAAAAATAGAAAAAACTAACCCGAATTGGAAGCGCATCGCTACCGAAAATCCAGAAAAATTTAATAAAATAGAAAGGGACGCTTCACTATCTATACCCTTTGACTTGAAACACACAATCATTTCCCCAGGTGGAAGTGTTGTATATGATGATGAAGTTATGAACCATTTTAAAAAAATCTCAATTGTTATATATATTGAAAGTTCTGCAAAAAAATTATTAAACAAGATAAATGACCCCTCAAAAAGAGGGATTGCTGGACTAAAGACAAAAACATTTGCATAAATTTTAGAAGAGAGACATCCTTTGTATTTAAAATATGCAGATGAGGTGTTTCCTGTTGGGGAAGAAACTTTTTGCAAAGGAAGAGAAAAACTTGAAAGACTTATTATAGATTTACTACACTATCAAGACAGATAGATTTTATAATATATACTACTAACAACATGAAACTACTGTTATCAAACGAAAAAATAAAGAAAAGTATAACAAAAATAGCAGACGAAATCAAAAAAGAGTATGGAGAAGAAATCAACAACATAACAATTTTAAATGTCCTTCAAGGTGCATCGTGGTTCACTACATATCTCACACAAGAACTAGATACGACTCACATCATAGTAGAAAACATAATTGCAAAAAGTTATGAAAAAACAAAATCCACGGGAGTTGTAACACTATCAAACTTTCCTCCTAAAAAAACAATAGATCATAGACATATAATAATAGCAGACGATGTATATGACACAGGTACCACAGCAAAAGAACTACAAAAATATATAAGTGAAAACTATTCTCCAAAATCAATAAACTTTGTTTTTATGTTAAACAAAAGCACTTCAAAACAGATGTGTGAAAAGAAAAATATAGCTTGTAGTATAGGACATAAGTTTGTTGTAGGGTTTGGGCTTGATTATGACGGACACTGTCGAGGATTAAAAGATATATATGTGATTGAACCATCAGATATAGATGACATAGAAAGCACAAAATCTTCTTTTGCTAAATAGATTTTTTAAAAAATCTTCTTAAATAGTTTGTTTATCGTTGCACCGAGAACAAAAACCCATCCTATGATTGGTACAAAAACAAGTATCGGTATCTTAGAAAAGATTAGTATTACAACAACCACGATGGTTGTATATATTGCAAAATGAAAATCTTTTTTGATAGACAAACAAATAGCGTCGGCAATCGTGACGATTAAACATATGACAGATGATGCAAACAAACCAAAAAACATAAACAAAGTGAGTAGTCCCACAAACCAGTTTATTATAAAAAGAAATACAACCAGAGGAATAAAAACAATCAAAGAGAGAATACCGGTGCAAACAGAATATACAGGACGGTGTCGAACAGAATTCCACAACGACCACCCTTTTTTATTGTTAAACAAGATACCAACCAAAAGCCCAAAAGCAAGAACAGAAAACAACTTAATAAATACAAACACGAAGTTGTACATGTTTTCGTCATCCTCTTTTGTGTATTTTTCAATCTCTTTATCGAACGAAGCAGTTTCATTTATGTATGCCTCGCTAGATATTTTTTTGTTTTTTCCTTTTATAGTTAGTTTTCCACCTATTTTGGCTGTATCTGTGACAGTGATATTATCCCCTATAAAAACAAGATTTCCTTGTGTCTCCCCAGAAAAGACCAGATCTTTTCCTATAAAAATAAAATCTTCTTCAATGAAGGAACTGCTTTTTATATAAGTGGAATTATTTAGTGTAATCAGTGAGCCATAGATAGATGATGACAAGACAACCTTGTCTGCGATTATTTTTGCATCGTTTAGTATATCTTCTTCTATAGTAATTAGCTCACCAAACGCAAATAGATTACCTTTTAGTCTTTCGTCTATTATCAAGTTTTTACTGACCGAAAAGAAATCCTCTCCTACAGAATCTTTTTCACTTAACACTGATATATCCTCTATCGCATAATGGTCATTTCCTATGTTAATACTTAAAGAAGAATTTTCTTTTATGTGTTCTGTTTTTTCTCCTTGATTTATGAAAAAGAAAATAGGTGAAACAAAAAACAAAACTATTACACCAAAAATAATTGCTTTTGTTTTTTTATTATGAAAATTTATCATATACTAAGTATATTATAATGCAAAAAAACCTCGGAAGGTTTTTTTGCATCGCTACAATATAAATACTGTAACTATGGCTAAAGTATAACTAATTTTATAAATTTTCAAATTATGTGGATTCTGTGGATTCTGTGGGAAACCTTAAAAATGTTATATCTATTAGGTTTTCTTTTGTGGAAAATATGCTATTGTATATTTGTATGAAGGTACTCGCCATAGAAACAAGTTGTGATGAAACAGCTATTTGTATTGCAGAATCGGATAAATCAGAAAAAAACTCTTCAATATTTGCTAAAGTCAAAATACTTGGAGACTCTCTTATCTCACAGGTAAACCATCACGCATCGTACGGTGGTGTTTACCCGACACTGGCTGTTAGAGAACACAAAAAAAACCTATGCCCTGTTTTGTTTGATGCTCTCAAAGCTGCAAAAATGTTTAAAAAGGAAGAGAACCACACAAAACTAGGTTCTGTAGAAAAATATTTATCAAGAGAAAAAGAGTTGTTGATTGATTTTAAAGATAAGATTACAAAAATAAAACCTCCTTCCGTGGACGCGATAGCTGTGACGTCAGGTCCTGGGCTTGAGCCAGCTTTGTGGGTTGGTATAAACTTTGCCAGGGCTTTGTCTTTTTATTGGGACATACCTCTTTTTGCAGTAGATCATATGAAAGGTCATATAATATCTGCTTTGTTTTCTGATGGGGTTTTGTCTGCGCCGCCATTTCCCATGCTTTCAATTTTACTTTCTGGCGGACACACAGAACTTGTATATTCAAAAGAAAAAAATAACTATAAAATTATAGGGCAGACCAGAGATGACGCGCTAGGTGAGGCATATGATAAGGTTGGTCGTATGCTCGGACTACCTTTCCCTGGTGGATATGAGGTTGCTTGTTGTGCAGAAAAAGCAAGAGAAGAAAATATCCCCGGAGTAGTGTTTCCTATACCGATGAATACAAATAAAAGCCTAGATTTGTCCTTTTCTGGCTTAAAAACAGCTGTTAAAAGACATATTGGGGGTTTAAAAGGCTCAAAATTAAACAAAACAGATGTATGTCAGATATCTAGAGGTTTTGAAGATGCTGCTATAAAATCAGTGACAAATAAGGTCAAAAAAGCTATGGAACAATTTAATGTTTCTAGTGTTGTTTTGGGTGGTGGTGTAAGCGCAAATAAATTTTTAAAAGAGGAACTTAAAAAAATACTTGAAAAAGATGTATCTTTTGGCGGGCGAAAAAAGAGTTTATTCTTACCAAAAAAAGAACTATCTACAGATAATGCGATTATGATAGCACTTGCACATATATGGGAGGAAAATCCTTTCCCTGTTTGTTTGGATTCCATATCTGCAAATTCTACACTGTCTCTTGATTCGGAGTTTAACAAATAAGAAGTCACTTACCTTTGTATGCTATTATTATGATATATAATATACATATGAAAAAAAGAAGGAACAAAAACATTTTCGGAGATTTTTTTGACAAGTTTGAAAACAAATTTATGCGTGGACGAAAAGAGTATGAGGATGAAGAATATGATGATGATGATTATGAAACAGAGGAAGATGGTGAGTATGAGGATGATTCTGAATATGAAGAGGAAGACAGAGATGTATACGAAGAAGATGAGTACGAAGAACAACAAAATATAAAAGAACGACCTGGAGATGAAGTTTCTTTAGAGATAGACTTAATAGAAAAAGATGATTCACTTGAACTATATGCACCTGTACCAGGAATAAATTCAGAGGAGGTAGATGTATCTATCACACATGACAATGTAACAATCAGAGCAGAAAAATGTGTAAAAGAACAAACAACAGAAAATTCTTTTGTTATAAATGAAATTTTTTGCGGTCACTTAGTCCGTAGTATTGATTTGCCATCAGAGATTGAAGTAGATAATTCCACTGCCTCTGTAGAGCACGGTATGCTACATATCAAAATGCCAAAAATAAACAAAGAAAAGAAGAAGAGGTTGGACATTAAGAAGAAATAAACCTGATACTTTTTCATTCGGTGTTTATTTAGTTAAGGTAGTTTCACATTTTGTGAAACTATTTTTGTGCTTGGGGTGAGACTCGAACTCACGACCCTTCGCTCTTCAAGCGAATGCTCTAACCAACTGAGCTACCCAAGCTTATTCTTCTTTTGTATCTTTCTCTGGTAAAATGTCTTTAAGAAAATTTGATGTCCTATCAAAAATAGAAAGTTTTTCTTCTACATTAGATTTTACATCGGAAATTTTTCCTACTACTTTTCCATATGTAGAATAAGCAAAATACATTATAGATCCAAAAATAATAAGCTTTATAAAGAACTTTATCTTTTTTGCCCTTGCAGAAGAAACCAACATATGGTTGTTACTTTTGACAAGTTCTTTTATCTCATCAAGTTCTTCTTTGTCGCTTTGATTTTTGTTATTTGAAAACATATATTTATATATTTGCTTACTTTTTTAGTATATAACAAAACTATTTTTTTTGTTATTGCCTCCCCAGAAGGAATCGAACCTTCATCTGACCCTTAGGAGGGGTCTGTTCTGTCCGTTGAACTACAGGGAGAGTACAAAAACTTATTAGTCTTTGATATCAAAGACTTCTTTTAATTTTTCTGCTTCAAACCCTACAAACATCTCTCCATCTACAAATGTCACTGGAACCCCTAGCTGCCCGCTTTTCTCTACTAGTTCTTTTCTCCTTTCAGAATCTGAAAGGACATTATATTCTATAAATTTTATTTTGTTATAAGCAAAGAAATCTTTTATCTCTTTACAAAAATGACAAGTTGGTGATGTGTATATTTCTACTTTTTTTTCCATATTTTTATTATACACTACTTTCTATCTAAAAGGTTAAAATCTTCAAATTTTGGAGAAAATATTTCATCTTTGTTATAATCAGTCTTTAGATTTTTGAGTTGCACCACAAACTCACCGTCCCCCCCTTCTACCAAAACAAGTCTCCTATATTTTTCTTCTGAAAATGATCCTTTTTTGTTTGACTCTTTTAACTCTTCTACCAGAGTTTTTCTAAGTTCATAATCCATTTGTTTGTTTGAAAGATATTTTTGTGAACTTTTAAATTCTTTTACAGTTTTTGATACACCTATAATCGTAGAAAAAAGCAAAAGTAAAGCCACGGGAAGAAAAATTATCACAGGTATTATGTTTCTTTTTTTTATTTTCATATATAATAATAGTATATGAAAAAACGCACTTCAAAAACCATTTTGGCCATCATAACTGTAATACTAATTATTAGCTTGATTCTTTCTCCTCTGTACTTCCTGGTAGATTACATCGGCACATCCTAAGAGTTTCCTCCTTTCATAACCTTCAAAAAAACAGATTGTGGGACTTTTACTGAACCTGTGTTTTTCATTTTTTTCTTACCTTTTTTTTGTTTTTCTTTAAGTTTCATTTTTCTTGTTATATCTCCACCATATAGTTTTGCTGTTACGTCTTTTTTCATCGCAGAAATGGTTTTTGAGGCTATTATTTTACCTTCACTTTTTACTTGTATTTTTATTTGAAACATTTGTTTTGGTAAATGTTTAAAAATAGAATCGGCTAATTTTCTAGCTTCGCCCATCATGTTGTTTTTTGAAACTATTTTTGCAAAAGCAGGAAACGGTTCTTCACCTATCAAAACATCTAATCTCCTTATCTGTGCTTCTTTGTAGCCTGCTTTTTTATATGAAAAAGACGCATATCCGGATGTATTGTTTTTTAGATTATCGAAAAACCCTCTCATCATTTCTCTCAGTGGCATTTCAGCTTTTACCAAAAGCCTGTTATATGAAAACTGTTCTGTCTTTAACATGAATCCCTCGTGTGAATTTAATGATTGAACCACATTACCTAATTTTGTTTCTGGTGTGATTATTTCAAGAGATACCCAAGGTTCTCTTATCTGTAAATAATCATGTTTATCTGGTAACAGCGATGGGTTTGATACAAAAACTTTTTTATTGTCTTTTTTTGTTATTTCATAGTCTGTGCTCGGTGAAGTTACTATGATTTCTGTATCAAAATCTCTTTTTATTTGTTCTGTTATTATCTCAAGGTGAAGCATTCCAAGAAACCCACATCGGAAACCTTTTCCTAAAACAGCCGATCTTTCCTCTTCAAAAGACAAAGATGCATCACGTAAATGTAATTCCTTAAGTGCTCGAAACAAATTATTAAATTCATCACCTTCTTGTGGGAACATAGAAGCCCACACAACAGGCTCTAGTTTTTTATATCCTTCCATAGGTTCTGCTTTATCATTATTTGATACAACCGTGTCTCCCACAATCGCAAAACCTGGCTCTTTTACGCCGGTCACTATGTACCCTATAGAACCACAAGATAATTCCTCTGATTTTTGCATATTTGGTTTAAAATACCCAACTTCTTTTGTTTGAATTTTTTTGTTTATTCCTAGAAAGAGACATTGTTCGTTATTTTTTATAGCACCAGAAAACATCCTTGTATGTGCTATCACACCTGTGTGTGGTGAGTAAGAAAAATCAAAAACAAGTCCTTTTGTTTTATTTCCATCTTCAATTTTAGGTTCCGGTATCCTTTTTATTACCTCATCAAGTAAATTTTCTACTCCTTCACCTGTTTTTCCAGATGTTTTTATTATGTCTTCTTGTTTACATTCAAGCAGTTCTATCATTTCTTTTGAAATTTCCTCTGGTCTTGAATGAGCAAAATCTATTTTAGACAAAGCTGGAATTATTATCAAACCAGCATCTTTGGCCTCTTGTAGTACAGAAAAAGTTTGTGCCTCTACTCCTTGTGTCGAATCAACTAAAAGGACGGCACCTTCCACAGCTTTCAGTGCCCTTGAAACCTCATAAGAAAAGTCTGTGTGACCAGGTGTGTCTATAAGGTTTAAAACATAGTCTTTATACTTTATTTGTACTGGTTGCATTTTTATAGTTATTCCCCTTTCCCTTTCTAAATCCATTTGGTCAAGAAGCTGTTCCTGCATATCTCTCTGAGAGATTGTGTTTGTAAACTCAAGTATTCTGTCCGCCAGCGTAGATTTACCATGGTCTATGTGTGCAATTATGGAAAAGTTTCTTATTTTCATATTATTTTTAATTTTTTAATTTTGGAAATGATTGAGTCTCTAAAATTAAAATATTCTTTATTCTTAAACAAATGAAGTGTAGCACCCCACAACACTACTCCACAAAACCCAGATAATAATCCATGCACAAGTGCACTTAATATAGTAGATGAAGAAATCGGCAAATAAAGCAGTGCTATATATACACCGACTCCAAACAAGACTGAGGCTAACATGTTTTCTAACAGACATTTACAATATGTCTTTAATTTTATATGTAATATGTGGTGTATTAAAAAAAGAGATAGAAAAAAAATAATAAATTCAGTAAAAGTTATAGCAAGAGGTATTGATAAAAGACTGTTGTTTTGGATACTTGGTACATCAAAAAAATTAATAATAAAAAATTTAACCTCTGGGTTAGATTTAAATATTTTTAAAAATAAAACAGATGATACAATTATAAGAACAAACTTTGTGAGGGAAATTAAAAATGGTACTAGTGTTTTTTTAGCTGCAAAAAAAGCTCTGATGATGATAGTGGTTATGCTTTGTGTGACAATGACTGGAACCAATATTCCAAAAGCAGCAGATGTTAATTTTAAATTTTCAAGTCCAAACGATCCTGTGGATCCTATAATGACTTTTATTATTTGAAACCTTAACAAAAAGAAAACTATAGCTGTGGGTATGGCAAGAAGAAAAACATTTTTCAAAACCAAGGTTAACAATTTAACAAATTCATCATATCTTTCACTGGAGAAATGTTTTGAGAGAAGTGGAAAAGATGCAACAGAATAACTTATTCCTATGACTATAAGTGGCACCTTTGATACACCGTCTGCAAATGAAAAGATACTCACAGAACCTATTCCGACCGATGATATGATACCCAAAATAATTACCGCATTTAATGCTTCAAATGAGACTGATAAACTTCTTGGGAAAGAATGTTTTATTACCTTCAAAATATCTCTTCCAGATCCGTATCCTGCTGATAATTTTGGTATTAATTTTTCTTTTATTATTGGTGGTATTTGCAATGCAAAATGCAAAAATGCACCAAATATAACACCAAAAACAAGTGCATACGGTCCAAAAAAGATGTATCCCAAAACTCCTAGCAATATGCCGAAATTATATACAATTGGTGAAAGTGCGTATGATAAAAATTTATGTTTTGATTGAACTATCGACAAAAGAAAAGTTGAAACAGCAAGTAAAATCACCTGAAATAAAAACAATCTAGAGAAAGAGATAAGAGTTTTTAATGCTTCACCTTCAAAAGAAAACAATCTTTCTGTTAAATATGGCAACATTACAAATGTTATTGTAGAGATTAAAACCAAAATTGTTATAAACACGGTAAAACACGCATCTACAAACTTTTTAAGAGCTTCTTTTGATTCGTTTTCTTTGTCAACAAAAAACGGAAGTATCGCAAAAATAGATATGAAAGATGTAGAGAACAAAAATATAAAATCTGGAATTTTAAATGCAGCAAAATAAATATCTAGAGTTTCCCCAGCTCCAATAAAATGAGCAAGTAATCTGTTTCTAATTAAAGCCAATACCGAAGATATAAGTGCTGTAGAACCTATTAGGTACGCAATGATATTTGGGTTATCATACCTTTTATTTAGCAGCTCTATTATTTTTATAATCATTTTTGTTTTATGTCTCGGTCTATAAGCCGGATTCTGTGCTTTAAAAAAGCGGTAATTATTTATCTGGGATGTTTGTTACCAAACACCTCGTGCGGCACTCCTACACTGCCACAAGGACAGATAGGTACGGCCTTGCACCCAAGTAGGAATTTAGCCGTTTCATTTATATGTTGCCATATAACTATCCCAACTAGGGGATCTCTCACTTCTCAGTTTAAGCGTCTCTGCTCGCATCCCTCACCTTTCGGTGGACGGGGGTTACCCACTACCATGCTCCCGATTGCTCGGGGAGTGTCCGGACTTTCCTCATTTAAAAAATGCAATTACCCGACCGAGGCACAATATAAGATTACCACCCAAAGTGGATATAGTCAAAAAAAATATTTTGATTTTCTTATTAGAAATCAAATTTGCTTCCGATTTTTATTCCAATCTTTTCTGCAGTTCCTTCATCAAATTCCAAAACATATTTTGAGTCTTTGTCATTACCAAAGACTTGTGGAAATGTATCAGGGGCAACTTTCTCTTCTACATGTATTACTTTTTTATGTTCATCAAGCCACACTATGTCTATAGACACATACATATCTTTCATCCAAAAGCCGTTTTTACCTGGTTCTAAAAAAGTAAAAAGCATTGCGTGGTTTTTGGGGAAAGTTTTTCTGTTTGACAGCCCCTTTGTTTTTTGAAAAATAGTCTCTGCTGTTTCTACTTCAAAGTTGTGATTGCCAAACATAATCACAGTGTCGGTGTTCCATTCATTTTTTATTCTTTTGATTGATTCGTTTTTGACTTGTGTTTCGTTGATTGTTTTTGTAGGCAAGTCATTAACTATGTTTTCTTGTATGTTGTTTTTTACAGAGAGCCCTATTCCTCCGATAAAAACAAAAACCAAAACTCCTACTTGAAGTGGATTCATATGTCTTTTTTAAAATCTAGAGCACCTGAATTTATACAAAATATTTTTTGTGTTGGTTGGTCCATAGCATAATCAAAAACATGACCCAAGTGAGCATCACACTTATTACACCTTACCTCAGTCCTTTGCATAAAATGTGAATCATCTGGAAGAAGTTTTACCGCATCTTTTTTATATGCATCATAAAAACTTGGCCAACCGCTTCCAGAATCAAATTTTGTTTTTGAATCAAACAACTCTTGCCCACAAACCACACACTTAAATATCCCTTTATCTTTTGTATCATTGTGTTTACCTGTGAATGGCATTTCTGTTCCAGAGTTTTGGGTGACATTGTA
>JABAAK010000079.1 GCA_014238775.1 Candidatus Paceibacter sp.
CTCGACCTAACACTCCGCAAGCGTTCGCACTATCCATGCTATGCAACGAGCCCGAAATTCAGAATGTTTTCCCCTTAATGTTGATTACTCATAAGAGAATAAGATCGCAAATATTACCATATATACAATCAGTTTGCGATTTTAATAATGATGTTTAGAATATATACGATTAAAACTTTGTTATCTTTAATACAACCATGAAATTTACTAAAATATTAATGAGTTTCCATCTAGAGATTATATCACGTTTGGACTTACTACGTGTTGGAATAAACACATGCAAGCAAACCGACACATTTGAGATGTTGGTACATTCATACACTAAGAAAAATATATGGTAGATCTACAAAACGGTACTTTAAGAATTTTTTATTAATTTAAGACATTATGTATATAATTATCTAATTTTATTATGATGTTAAAATTATCACCATATAATCAATTTGGCTCTATTTTTATTTTTAATGCAAATTTTCTACTATTGCTTTGTTTTGAGTTTTCATTTAAAATTTTATATTGATAGTATTCCCACATTATGTTATCATTACGTCTAGGGGATATTGCTAACGGACCTTGTCCATAAATAGATCCCTGGGCATCCACAGCAAAAATAGTATTAGGTTCAGATTCGAGTTGAATATCCACGATGGCTTTCACATATGGAATTTTGGGCAAATATGTTATGCCAGACATGCCTGCACAATCATCTCCTGTATTCGCCATCCATTTCATAAATAATGATGGACTCATGGCGACTGTATTTATTCGCACATGGTTAGATTTATTCCAATCATCAATAATTTTATTAAATTTTTTAGGAATAGAGTTTATTTCGTTATTTATTTTACTCATTGCCATCTCAGGTTTTATATCTTTCATTGCACGGTGTGCTACTTCATTATGTTTTTTAGCTCTTCCCATTCGTATATCGTCATATTTGTCATTATTCCCATACCAACTAGGTTCAATATCTTGGAGAATCATGCTATATGCTTCCAGATTATGTTCAACACGTATATCGGTAATGTTTTTACTAATAGGTTCTGAAAGTTCATACGGACCATTTTGATCATGAATCCTAATTGTGTGCGCATAATCCATACTAGGTATTGGATACATTGTAAAAAAATTAGATAATACGTAATGATGATCCGTACCACACATTGATTCTAATGCAATCTTAATTTTTTGGTGTATTCGTACATTTTCAGATAAATCAAATGGATTTGGAGATATGAAAGAATTATCATATGATTTTATTTCTTTGTCCGCATTAATCAATCCTTCATCATGAAAAATTATACGGTAAGATTTTTCAGCAATATCGTATCCATTCAATGATTTATTATTTTTTAAAAGTCCATACTGGTTATCACCGTTCCAAATTATTGTAGCAATTGATTTCACATTATGGATATTTTCATAGTTTTCCAACATGTCTATAGCCAGTCCAAAATAAATTCGCTTTGTTACTGGATCATAAGTAATGCTGGTCAACGTAAATAAAATATAGAATATTAATATATAAAATGGATCATTATATAAAATGGATCATTATATAAAATAAGTGAGGTATAGAAAATATCATAACATATAAAAATTATTTTTTTACATATCTATTTGTTAAATTTTACATATTTTATAATTGTCCACAGTAAGTCGCATGTAAGATTGTCTATTAAAAATGACTAATTTTAGCACATTTAAGTCATAGAATTTCAAAATTCTACAATTACCATATTTTTTAATTTAGATGTTTATTAAACGATATATTCGTTATAATAATACATCTTCCAGGGAATAATTTTGCCATAGATCTAGGTGCAAAAAATATTTCAAATGTCAAAATCTATGTTCATGAATAGAGATTCGATGGTTTGCGCAAAACATGTTTCAGTAATTTTTATATGTTAATCAATGATTAACAACATCATTGGCTGATAGATATTTAATAACATATGATATTGATGGTGGAACCAAAACAGATTATGAAGCGGTGTGGGATGCGGTTGATCATAATTATAATATGGGTAATATTTCAAGTTATTTTAAATTGAATTCGTTAACTACCACTTATGCTATAAGATCAAATATTGCCATAAAAAAATTACTGATATCTTTTATAATGCAACAAGTAAACGTATGGATGTAATTGTTGTTAAAGTCATAGATTCTGATTGGCACATCACAACCAATGATGCTAATACCCTTAAAAAACACAAATTTTGATATTAGATCAATAAAAAAAATATTAAAAATCCACGAAACTTAATACATGTGGAAAAGTATAGTGCTCGTACATCCTGTTGCATCCCTTTGGTACAGGTTATGCAACTACCTATCGTAAAATATCCATCTACATAATAATTGAGAATGTTTTATTAACTTAGCAAAAATATTTGTGCATATGGATGAAAATAATGAATTCACTTGGCAGAAGAAAATATTATGTATATTCCTAATATCATTACTAATTTTAATATCTGCATATCTGGCATATTATTCTTGGCCAGGATCCTTACCTGAAGCAAGATCATATTGTGGCGAATCTAGAGATATGTCTGTAATAACAAGTTTTGAACTAGGGAATAAAGCAATTCATCCAAATTCCTCGGAAATAATTGAAATTACAACTTGTTGGATGATCGATACTCCAGTATTACAAGTAGATACATCAGTTATAATTAATGCAAGTGTTAATAGCACACGCTATGTGGAAAATGTCACAAATTATGAAAAAATTATAATTGAATTCCCACATGATCTCATTAATTATTGGCAGGATATTGATGGTGCACAACAAATTAATTTTTCACAACCAAATTATCTCGTATTATACCAGGACGATTCTAAAATTTTTAGATCTGAAAATCCTATTAATATTCAATTTTCTGTACCTGAAAATGTATTTTTCAAATACTGCGAACATACAACTAGCATAAATTGTTTTGAAGTAAACAATATAATTCAACCAGCACCACATTATGTTGAATCAAATTATATACTAATGGATTTAACTAGATCATTATTAGTTGGCACAGTTATTATAATTGTCATCACTGCACTTATTCCATTGATAACCAGAATTGACTCTAAACATCATATTTTCAAACATATAAAATATTTAATAATAGCACTTTTTTTCATTACCTATATGTTATATTTTAATTATATCGCATTCAAAGTGTTTGGTAAATCGGTATTTTAATTATATCGTATTCAAAGCGTTTGGTAAATTGATATTTACAATTATTTCTCCATAGATTAACATATGATATTTCATGTATTTGTTTTATTTAATATTGCCAAATCTCTAGTACCACGATATTCTTATCATTTAGACATTTTTTAACATGTACATATATTTTATAATAAAATATCCGACTAGATCAAATAAAATGAGAACGCACAAAGTGAACAAATTTCACTTTATCTGAAAGGAATTTATCAATATAAAAAAAATCACATCATGATCTGTAGAAGTAATACATGTGTTTATTGGATCCATGATGATACGTACTTTTTTATTTGAAATAGCCCCCATGCAAATTTAATTATGAAATAAAGTCTATTAAGAACATATTTGAATACATTTGTATGACTTGGAATGAATATACATCATCAAAAACTGAAAATCGCATACAACAATTTGACCGCGATCGACAATTTGACACCATTGTATCAGGAAGGACAATACCAAAAATTGGAGATATGGTATTAGGAGAAGCTAAAGAATTTGGGCTTGTGGTTATGCATATCGATATGAATGATTATAAAAAATTAACTAGTGCTTTATCTAATTAACAAAAATTAAGATTTCTCAACATATATCATTCAG
>JABAAK010000006.1 GCA_014238775.1 Candidatus Paceibacter sp.
TCTCTCTTCTCCTGTGAAAAATGGATGTGAAGCTGAACTAACCTCAACATTTATTACATAATATTGCTTACCGTCGTGTTCTTCTGTTGTGTTACTTGAAAGTGTGGATGTAGTGACAAATTCTGCACTACCTTCTGTGTCTCGAAATATAACATCATTTATAACAAAAGTTTCTTCTTTATTTTCTTTTTTTGGTTTTTTGTTTTCTTTTGAATTCATTAGATTAATTGTAGCAAAAAAAATGGAAATTGTATATAAACAGAAAATCTATTAGCAAGGGTTGTGTTTTTGAGTTCTTCCTTCTATAAAATCAATTTTAGACCTAAAACACTTTGTATGGCTCAACACTGCTTTTGGATAGTGTGTATTATAACTTCTCCTTGCGCGACACCCATTTGCAGGGCCTTGGAAATATTTTAATGCAGCACAATATTCTGCATTTTTTGAACCAGATGCTGCTCCTAAATCTTTTAGGAACGAGGCAGATGCAACAAACGCATGCAGTGTACTCCAAGGGTTTGATATTTGGTCTAATTGAAGCAAGTCTCTAATTTTATCTTTTGATTTGTTGTATTCCCATCCAGTTCCTCTATTTTGTATATCTTTTTCACAAGGTATGTTGTTTATTAAAGCGGCAGTTTTTGGTCCAACTTCTCCTAAAGATTTATAATCTGCGTTTGAAGTCAAGAGCAGGTTATCATAATGTCTTTGAAATTTTTGCACCGCTTTTGAAGTTTTGCCTCCAAACACATTTGTTTCTCTTCCACTTGATCCTGGTCCAGAAAACGCGATTGTGAAACCTTCGTTATTTAAAAACTTTTGTAGGTTTAAAACACTTTCTCCAGATGAGCCTACTGTTATTCTGCTACTCTTTTTTATAACTGGATTTGAACATATTGTTTTGTTTGTTTTAACAAATCCTCCATATAGCGCCCAGGTAGATGGTATGAATTGTGCAGGACCCATAGCGCCACCCCATCCTCCTGTTTGTCTTGCAGACACTTTTATAGAATCTCTGTCAATTCCAAGTTCATCTGTGATAGCATAAAAAATCGCTGTGTCCCTTGATGATTTCATAGAAACTTTATAAGATGCTGTTCCTACGTTTTTACCTATATTTGTTTCTTGTTTGAAAAGACCTAAAAGAAACGCCGCGTCTACTCCAGTTAATTCTTCTGCATAAACTGCATATTCAACAGCCTTTTCAAAAGTAATTTCACCACTAATTCCTAAAAGTTCAAAAATACTATTTCTAATTTTTCGTATTTGTTTTTTCTTACCTTCTATCGAAGATGTAATTTGATTCTCCTGATTTAGTTGTTGCACTAGCACCTCTTTTTTTGATTCTTTTATTTCACCTATTTCTTCTTTTTCTAATCGTTTTTGTATTCTTATTGTTTCTTGTTGTGATTTTTGAATATCCAGATCATCTATAACCAAATTAATTCTTTTTTTGATTAATTCAATCTCTGTGACAAGCGACTGGATTTCTGCTTGTATCTGATAATGTTGTAGAGTTTTTGAAAAAAAATCTGTGATTGTACTGTTGTTAATTAACAAATCAGTTATGTCATAATTTTCACTCTCATTACTTTTTCTCATTAAAATTTTAAAAACACTTACATAAGTTTGTAATTTTTTTTGCAAATCCAACAAAACATATTCCTCTGTATCTATGTTTTTATCTAATTTAAAAATCAACTGATCTTTTTTTTTAATTTCTTGTTTCTTTTTCGATAAATTATAATCAATAAGCTGTATTTGTGCTTCAGTTTCTGTTCTTTCCACTTGTTTTTGTGACAATTTCCTTTCTTCTTCCTCTATTTCTTTTTTGCACAATTCTATGTGCCGTTCGAGTTCACTTTTTGTGCCTTTTGGGTCTGTAGTACAGTCAATGGATTTTACTCCTACAGTAAGACAAACAAAAAAAAGGATAGAAAAAAAAACAGTATAGTAAGAAAAA
>JABAAK010000007.1 GCA_014238775.1 Candidatus Paceibacter sp.
ATTTACACGGAATGACGCAAGATGCAAAGGGTGTAAAAATGAGTAAATCTAAAGGAAACGGATTGTCCCCAGTTGATCTTACAGATGAGTTTGGCACAGATGCTACAAGAATGTCGTTTGTAGTTGCTACTCCACCAGGTATGAATACAATTTTAACAAAAGACAAAGTAAGAGCATATAAAAAATTCACAAACAAAATTTGGAATATAGCCCGTTTTATATTAGAAAACATAGAAGATGTTGAATTAAAGGATAAGAAAGATTATCAAGAAAAAGATATAAAAATATTAAAAAAATTAAATACAGAAATTTCTTTTGTGACAAGACATATTGAGAAATACAGAATGGATTTAGCAGCAGAACGATTATATCATTATGTTTGGCATGATGTTGCTGATAAAATTTTAGAAGATTCTAAAAAAATTTTTGAGACAGGTAAAAAAGAGGATATACAATCAAGGAAACAAGTACTTTATACAATTCTTGTAACATCACTAAAGCTTTTACACCCATTTATGCCGTTTGTAACTGAGACTATTTGGAAAAATGTGCCAAATGGATTTATGAAAGATGAAAAACTTATTATGATTTCTAAATGGCCTGAGTATGGTGAAAATAAATAAGTGTGTTTCAAATTGTTTTTATGATGGAGTAAACATTTTTACAAAAATGATTACTTTACCGTTTTTGTTGCTTCATCTATTAGCACTGTGTATAGCATTTTTAATTATATATAGTGGATTAGATTCATATTTTAATTATTTTACATATAATTTAACAGAGAGTAAGAATTTTTTAATCGCTTACTCTGCTACATCTTATTTTGTGGGGTATATAGTACCTTTGCTGGTTTTGTTTTTCTACATAATTTTGATATTGGTTAATAAAGTCAATATAAAAATGCATTTTTTGTCGTTATCTATAGTTGTGTCAATCATTTTGGTTTCTGTATATAAAAGCTTTACTAGTCGTATATCACCGACTTGTAATAAAGAAAATATGGATTTTTCTTGTTATACAAATAATTTTTCCACTGATTCTTTCACTTTTGATTTTTTAGAAAATGGAATAAATTGGGGATTTCCTTCAGGACACGCAGCATCTAGTGTTGCTTTTGGACTTTTGTTTATATTGCTTTTTTGGAAAAAAAAACTTATTAGTTTTTTAGGGGTTTTGTATATTTTTGCCATACTTTTAGGTATTTCTCTAAGATGGCATTGGTTGTCTGATATAATTGTTGGTATATTTTTTGGTGTGCTTGTTGCACTTGCTTGTCATAATATTTATTTGAAAACAATTGATTCAAAAAAATATATTTTATAAATGCTATTCTATTTTATATAAATAATTACAAAAAATGGAAACAGATTTAGAAAAATTAAGAAAAGAAATTAATAAAATAGATAACAAACTATTAAAACTTTTTAATCAAAGAGCAGATATTGCAATTGGTGTAGGGGAATATAAGAAAATGCACGGGGGAAAAACATATAGACCAGAAAGGGAATCAGAGGTGTTAAAATCACTAATGGACAAAAATACTGGTCCACTAAACGAAAGTGAAATTCTGGATTTGTTTCGTTCGGTAATATCGAGTGGAAGAAGATTTCAAGAAAAAATTAATGTTTCAACATTGGGACCAAAAGGAACATGGTCTGAAATCGCAGCTAGAAAAATATTTGGAAAACACGCTTCAGAAAACTTGGTATCGACAATAAAAGAAATATTTGAGAAGGTTGCATCAGGTAATTCGCAGTATGGTGTGGTTCCTATTGAAAATTCTGTAGAAGGTGGTGTTAATGAAACAATAGATTGCCTTAGAGATTTTGGTTTGTTTATCCAAGGAGAATTTTGTGAAAAAATAGATCATTCATTACTCGGATCAAAAAATATTAAAATGGAAAATATTAAAAAAATCATTGCTCATCCACAAGCACTTGCTCAATGTAAAAATTGGATAGAAAAGAATTTAAAAGGAGTTGATAAAGAGATTTCTACAAGTAACGCAGAGGCAGCAAAGAAGGCTCTAAGTACAGATGGAGCTGTTGCAATAGCAAGTAAAACATTAATAGAATTTTGTGATTTAACACTTATTGCAGAAAATATCACAGATAGAGCAGATAATAAAACACGATTTATAATTATAGGGGAAGAAAAAACACAAATAACTGGAAATGATAAAACATCATATTATTTTGAAACTAAAAATGAAACAGGAGCACTTTTAAATGTATTGATAAGTTTTAAAAAGGCGAATATCAATATGACTTTTTTAGTTGCTCGTCCAACAAAAGGCTCTGACTGGGGATATACTTTTTATATAGATTCAGTTGGGCATATAGATGATAAAAAACATAAAAAATTACACAAACAACTAAA
>JABAAK010000008.1 GCA_014238775.1 Candidatus Paceibacter sp.
CTAAAACCCTTAAGATATCAGACAACGGAGGTGGAACTGGTAAACTAGATGTTGATTTGGACAATAGTGATAGATTTGGAAGATCTATATCCCACTCAGAAAACCAACTTTTTGTAGGTGCATACACAGACGACGATGGTGGCTCTAACAGAGGAGCAGTTTATGTGTTTGAAAAAGATTCAAACGGAGTATGGTCTAAAACCCTTAAGATATCAGACAATGGAGGTGGACCCGGTAAATTAGGTATTAGTTTAGATGATTATGATTTATTTGGTTCCTCAATATCATATTTGGATAAGCAACTTGTTGTAGGTGCATACGGAGACGATGACGGAGGTTCAAATAAAGGAGCGGTCTATATCTTTGAAAAAGATTCAAGTGGAGTGTGGTCTAAAACTCTTAAAATCTCAAACAACGGAGGAGGAGCTGGTCTTTATGATTTATATTTGAACAGCTCTGCTCAGTTTGGTACTTCTGTATCACTGTCTGACATATAATGTACCTTTCTCTGGACATAGGAGAAAAAAAAACAGGTATAGCTGTCTCAGACGAAAGTATGACTATCGCAAATCCTAAAAAAGTTGTCGAAACCAGTGAATTAAAAAAAGAACTTCAAAAACTTTTTGATGTAAACAAATACAAAGGTATAGTGATCGGTCATTCAACTGACTTTTCTGGAAAAGACAACGAAATAATGAAAAAAGTTTATTCTGTTAAAACAAAAATAGAAAAAATGCTAGCAAACACAAACACCAAAATTTATCTACACCAAGAGATATACAGTACACGACAAGCTTCCAGAGAAGGGTCAGGTAGAGATGACGAGGCAGCTGCTATCATACTACAAAGTTTTATAGACAGTAAAAAATTAAATAATAAAATATAAATATGGAAGAGATATCAATAGAAGATTTTGCAAAAATACAAATGAAAGTAGGAACGATTATAAATGTAGAAGATGTGGACGGCGCAGATAAATTATTAAACTTAACAATAGATATTGGAGAAGACAACCCTAGAACAATTCTTTCTGGTATAAAAGAATTTGTAACAAAAGAAGAACTTGTTTCAAGTCAGTGTGTTGTTGTTGCAAACTTAAAACCTAGAAAAATAAAAGGAATAGAAAGTAATGGCATGGTAGTCGCATCTTTTATAAAAAATGAAGATGGCTCTGTTGAAACTTTTTCTATTGTTAGGCCAGATAAACAAATGAAAAACGGTTCAATGTTATCATAGGTATACAAACAAAAATTGCCCCCTAGGTAGGATTCGAACCCACGACCTTTCCCTTAGAAGGGGATTGCTCTATCCAACTGAGCTACCAGGGGTGTATAGGTATTGTACGATACAACCAATAAGTTATACAATATAGATAAATATGGTATTTTTTAGTAAAAAAAAGGAGGAAGAATATGATGAAGAAAACTATGTCCCTTTTACTTGTGACCCCAAACAAGAAAAAATGTGGGAAAGTAACTTAAAACAAAACATTGAAAACTCAAATAATGGAATAGCTATTGTTGATGAATTGGGGTGTGTTATACACCAAAATTCAAAATTAAACGAACTGTGCCAATCCAAAAACGCAAAAGAAATTTTTGATATTATTGACGAATATTCAATAGAAAAACTTCGTGTGTTTTTTTCAAAAGAAAAATACCGATCTAGGAGTACAAAGTTTTATGCTCGAATAAAAAATAGCGCAGAACAAGACTTTGAAGAAAATCTAAAAAAAGCTGTTATATCTGTTTTACCTGTTTCTAATCTTAGTATAATTGTTTTGGATATGAATGAAACAGAAGAAACAGAAAAAATAATAAATATAGATTTATTAACAAACTTAAAAGACAAAACAACAGCAGAAGAAATTTTGAAATTTGAATGTGCAAGAACAAAAACTCTAAAAAAAAGTTTTGCTTTCGGAATAATATCAATAGATTATTTCAAAGAACTAAATAAGGAATATGGTTTCCAAAAAGGAAATAAGGTTATAGAAAATGTGTCAGGAATAATAGAAAATTCTATAAGAGACGTTGATTGGTGTGCTAGATGGTTTGGGGTAGAGTTTGCTGTCTTTATAGATAACGAAGAAAAAGAAAGTGCGGTAAAAATATTAGAAAACATAAAACACAAAATACACAACAAAAAATTTGGAATAGGAGAATTACTTAGTGTAACGGTGAGCATAGGTGTAAAATATATAGCAAGCGGGGAGACAATAACACCAGACAAATTAACAGACAAAGCAAGGGAGGCACTAATCAAAGCCCAAGAATTAGGAAGAGATACAGTTTATATAAATTAAAACAAATATGATAGAAGACACAAATCTCGTAACACTATTTATTTTATTTGTATGTCTATCTATGTTCTTTCTTTTAGTACACAAATATTTATTAAACATACTACAAAAACTAAGTGGGAAATCAAAAAACAAAATAGATGATGTTTTTATACTTGTTCTTTCTTCTTTTTCAACATACTTTTATATTCTTACTGCATTTATAATAGCGATAACACAAACCACACAGGTTCCATCAAATATAGAAAATATACTATTTTCTTTCATAGTTTTTTGGGTTGCATATCGGTTTTCATCTGTTTCAAACAAAGTGATAGAATTGTTGTTCTGCAAGGACAATAACTCTGCAAAACAACTTCTAGGGTTTTTTTCAACATTCACAAAAATTATTCTATGGATTTTGGTCTTAATTATTATTCTTTCTATAAACGGAGTAAATGTAACGACACTACTTGCATCTCTGGGGATAGGAGGTCTTGCTGTCGCTTTTGCTTCACAAAAAATACTTTCTGATCTTTTTTCTGCTTTTGTAATATTTTTTGATAAGCCTTTTGGTATAGGTGATTATATAATAGTGGATCAAAAAGACGGGGTTGTGGAACACATAGGTATTAAAACAACCAGAATTAGATCTCTATCTGGTGAACTAATAATTATCCCAAACGAAGAGATGACTAGCACAGTAATACAAAACTATAAATCAGTAAAAGAAAGACGGGCTGTTATAAACATAGGTGTCTTGTATGAAACACCACAAGATAAATTAAAAAAAATTACAACCATAATGGAAGATGTTGTTGAGAAAGACTCTAAATGCAGAATAGACAGGGCCGCTTTAAAAGAATTTTCTCAATCATCTGTCGACTATGAGCTTGTGTTTTATGCAAAAGTTTCCTCATATAAAGAGTTTTTAAAAACAAACGAAAAAATACTCTTTGATATTTTTGAAAAATTCAAAGAAAATAGCATTGAATTTGCATACCCAACACAAACACTTCACATCAAAAAATAAACTGGTGCAAAAAAATACCATATGGTATTATGAATATGTACAAGTAGGGCGATTAGCTCAGTTGGCTAGAGCGCTTCGTTTACACCGAAGATGTCGGGGGTTCAAGTCCCTCATCGCCCACACAAATGATTTTACCGAAAGTTATATATGAAGATGAAAACTTATTAGTATTAGACAAACCCTCTGGTCTTGTTGTGCACTCAAATGGAAAAACAAACGAATACACAGTCGCATCTTTTGTAAAAGAGAGAAACAAAGAAATGATTGGTGTAGGAGAGGACATGGTTACTGATGATGGTGTTGTTATAGAGCGTCCTGGAATGGTACACAGACTCGACAGAGATACAAGCGGAGTAATGGTTTTTGCAAAAAATGATTCTACATATGTAGGTTTAAAAAGATTTTTTTCTACACGAAAAATAGTAAAAGAATATCATGCCTTTGTATATGGAAATTTAAAGCAAAAAAGAGGGACAATAACAGCAAAAATAGGAAGATCTGCCATACACACAAACATTTTTACAACAATATCTCCTAAAGGAAAATTAAGAGATGCAGAAACTGAATATTCTGTTATGTGGTCTGGTGAGGGTGTTTCTTTTGTTAGGTTTTTTCCTTTAACAGGTAGAACACATCAAGTAAGGGTACATGCAAGACATATAGGGCACCAAATCTTAAAAGATTCTCTGTACGCAAAAAAAATATCTGATTCTAGTGAAACAAATCTTGAATTTACCAGACTAGCTTTGCATGCAAAAAGAATAACCATACCATACGCAAAAAAAGAAATGACTTTTCACTCTCCATATCCGAGCGATTTTAAAAACGCTTTTACTTGTGCTGGTATAAGCGATAAAGACCTTGTAGGTTGCATTATTTAATTCTTTTAAGTATTATAAAAATATGACTAATCAAGTGATTTCACCTATAGACATAAAAAGCAGAATTGATGTTAAACTTCAATCTGGAGATGCTGTAAAAGTATGGCAAAAAATAAAAGAAAAAAACAAAATTAGACTTCAGGTGTTTGAAGGTATTGTAATTGCAAAAAAACACGGGAACGAAGCTGGTTCAACTTTCACAGTTAGAAGAGCTGGCACAGATGGTATAGGTGTAGAAAAAACATTTCCTTTGTTTTCACCTATGATAGATAAAATAGAAGTTGTAAAAAGATCTAAAACAAAAAGAGCCAAACTATATTACCTCAGGAAAAAGACAGCACGAAAAATAAAAGAAAAACTGAGAAGAGTTTTTTCTACAGGTATCTCTACAGTAAGTGAGCTAGAAGAAGAAAAAAAGAAAATAGAACAAGAGAAACTCAAAAAACAAAAAGAAGAGAACGAACAAAAACAAAAAGAAGAGAAGGAGAAAAAAGAAGAACAGGAACAAAAGAAAATTGAGCAAGAAAAGTTAAAACAAGAACAAGAAAAAGATCAAAAACAAACACAACCAGAAAAAGCAGAAGAAGATAAAAAAGAACAAGAAGAACAAAAGGAAAAAGAATAATTTTTTCACTTATATTTTAATAAAAAAAATATAGGCACAAAACTATATAAATAAAACACTAAATGGTATAGTAGATATATATTATGCTCGGGTGGCGGAACTGGTAGACGCGTACGCTTGAGGGGTGTATGGGAGTAATCCCGTGGAGGTTCAATTCCTCTTCCGAGCACAAAAATAAAAACAAAAAAACAGTCTTTTTTAGTATTGACAATATAGTCGATATATGGAAAAAGTAATCATTAAAACATAAAGTGTATTTAGACATTTTGCTTTTTGCTATGGGTAAATCAAAGATGCCACAAATCTAAAATTATGTTGTTGTTTTTCCACCCAAAAATATTTTTAATTAATATCATAAACCTGGTGTGAGATAATTTTATAAATATTAAAAAACTAAATAAAATACTATGGAAATTTTTGTAACAAAAAGAAACGGAAACAAAGAAAAATTTAACGCAGATGAAATGAACAAATCTCTAGAAGCTGTGTGTACAGGTCTAAATAACCCTACAGAAAAAGTGGTAGAAATAGCCACAGCAACACAAATGACTCTTTATGATGGCATAGAAACAGAAGAGC
>JABAAK010000009.1 GCA_014238775.1 Candidatus Paceibacter sp.
AAAGGACTAGATCTTAAATTTACACTACGCTTCGCATAATCCATGTCAGATAGGTGTGAAGACCAGCAATGGTCAATTACACGGAGGATAATTCTTTGTATTTTCTTTCTGTTTTCGGTTTTTTGGTCTGCGTTTAGTTTTGAAAAATCTTGTTTTTTTTCTTCTGAAATAAATTCATCAAAAACAACGCTGCTTTCCTCTTTTTCTATATCTGTAAATAAAATTTTTCTTCGTTTCTTGTATACCTCGTTTCTATGTGTATCAACCACATTATCAAACTCTAAACTGTGTTTTCTAATATCAAAATTGTGTCCTTCTATTCTTTTTTGTGCATTCTCTAATGCATTTGAAATAGTTTTACTCTCTATTGATTCATCCTCTGGGACTTTCAATGCTTTTGCTATCATTTTTATTTTTTCTGATGCGAATATTCGCATCAAAGAATCCTCCATAGATACACAAAACCTGGTTTCGCCTTCGTCTCCTTGCCTACCAGACCGACCTCTTAGTTGATCATCTATTCTCCTTGCCTCATGTCTCTCTGTACCCAAAACAAAAAGACCCCCTAAATCTTTTACCTTTTTATATTCTTCTTCTGTAGCATCTACACCGCCTAGTTTAATATCGACACCACGACCTGCCAAGTTTGTGGCTACTGTTACAGTGCCAATAACACCAGCTTGAGCTATTATCTCTCCTTCATTTTCGTGATTTTTTGCATTCAATAACTTATGGTTTATTTTTGCCTTTTCTAGGTATACCGACAGCTCTTCGTTTGCTTGTATAGAAGAAGTTCCAACAAGAACCGGTTGCCCTTTTTCTTGTAACTCTTTTATTTGTTTAATTATTGCACTTAGTTTTCCTTTGTGTGTTGTAAATATAAAATCTGGTTGATCTTTCCTTATCACAGGCCTATGGGTAGGTATGGCAAATACGTCTTGTTTATACACCTTATTAAACTCTTCTTTGGATGTTATCGCAGTACCTGTCATACCAGAAAGTATTTTATACATTCTAAAATAATTTTGAAAAGTTATGGATGCAATTGTTTTTGATTCTTGATGTATAGTTACACCTTCCTTTGCTTCTATCGCTTGATGCAATCCACCTCCAAGCATTTTGCCTATTTGAAATCTTCCAGTAAATTCATCTATCAAAACAACTTCGTTTTCTCTGATAATATAGTCTTTGTCTTTTTTTAGAGAAACTTTTGCCCTAAGTGCGTTTTCTAGATGATGTATTATTTCTTTGTTTTCTTGTATATATAAATTTTTGATTTTTAATCTTTCTTCTGTCGTTTTAATACCCTTTGATGTAAGTAAAACAGTTTTTGACTTTTCGTCCAACTTAAAATCTTCTTCGTCTTTAAGGTGGTCAGCAAGTTTTTTAAATTGTATATAAAAATCTGTAGGTTTTTCTATTTTGCTAGAAAATATCAAAGGTATGCGAGCCTCGTCTATTAATATAGAATCTGCCTCATCTATTAAAGCAAAATTATGACCTCTCTGAACCGTATCTTTCACATCTAAAGTTATGTTATCTCTTAGATAATCAAACCCAAACTCATTATTTGTACCATATGTGATATCTGCATCGTATGCCTCTTTTCTTGTACAAGGACGTAAAAAATCATAACAAACTTTAAAATAACCCTCTTTATCTCTTTGTTGATCTGATTCTTTGTGTCTTGGATCATATATATATGAATCACCTCCGGTATTTACAACACCAACACTCATACCAAGAAAAGAAAAAACCTGACCCATAAGTGCGGCATCTCTTCTTGCCAAGTAATCATTTACAGTTACTATGTGTACCCCAAATCCTTTGAGTGCATTTATATATGCAGGGAGTATTGCAACTAGGGTTTTACCCTCTCCTGTTTTCATCTCGGTTATGTTTCCAGATGAAAGTAATATCCCAGCTTTAATCTGCACATCAAAATGTCTCATTCCGGTTGTTCTTTTTGCTGCCTCTCTAACTACTGAAAAAACTTCTATTAAAATAGAATCTTTTGTTTCTCCTTTTTCTAATTGCGATTTAAATTTTTTTGTTTGTTCTTTTAGTTCTTCATCAGTCAGTTTTTGTATTTCTTGCTCTCTATTGTTTATTTTTTGAACTTTTGGATTTATGGTATCAAGAATTTTTTGATCGTGTTTTTTTTGTAACCAATTTGTTAGTATAGACATTTAAATGTATTTTACCACAAACAAAAAAACACCCAGATGGGTGCTTTTTTGTTATTTTTGAATGCGGAAATTATCTTTTTCTCTTTACTGATCTTTTCTTTTTAGATACTGCTTTCTTTTTCATTACTCTTTTTTTCATTGGAGCTTTCTTTTTCATTACTCTCTTTTTCGCGGGTTTCTTTTTCATTACTCTTTTTTTCATTGGAGATTTCTTTTTCATTACTCTCTTTTTTGAAGAAACTTTTTTCTTTTTAACCATGATATATCTTTAGTTAATAATAATTA
>JABAAK010000096.1 GCA_014238775.1 Candidatus Paceibacter sp.
ACACGTTTTTCACATGTTGCAAAAAATTTAGATGTTATATTGCATGAGCCAGGAAAAACAGAACTCCAAATCTTAAAAGAATTGGAAGAAGATGATGATCCAGATTACCTCCTTGTTAAAATAATCAAAACCGTCAATAAAAAACACGGATTGATGATAAAAGCAATTAGAAAAATGCGAGAAAATAAAGGTCGTGAAAATCGAAGAGGAGGAGGTGTTTCAAAACAAGATAAAGCTGCACATCAACGAAAAAAACAAGGTTACGAAAGTAAAACCGACAAACACGATGATGATCCACCAGAACAGCTGAGACAAGCGACAATAGATGGTTATATGGATATGGGATATGATGAAAAAATAGCTATTGAAATGGCGGATCGTCCTAACAACGCCGAAAAAAAATATGTTTTTGGGCGTGGTCCTATATCTGGAACACAATTTTTTGATATTACAAGACATAAAAATAAATTATTCATAAAAATAAATGATAATCATGCCGCATACAAAAATTTGATTGATTTAGTACAAGATTTACCTGAAGAGATTGATTTGGAAACTGCTAAAGAATTACTTAACCGTATTTATGATGGATTGGTATTGTTACTTTCATCTTGGGCTCGTTTGGAAGATGAAACCGACGTTCAAGAACAGGTGCAATTAATACAAAATATTAGGATAGATTGGGGTAGAATGTTACAAGATTATCTTAAACAAAATACTGAGTAATCTAAATTACATTTGAATTTGTAGAAATCCATATTCTTTACAATTACTGTAATGTTTTCTTATTTCTGGTCTCCAGCCATGCCCAAAATCTAACTCATTAAGTGATTTTTTTAAAATAGGTATTTTATTTTCATATTTTGAATTTCTCTCAATCAAATAATCCAAGAATTTATACTGTGATAAAGAATTACTCTTTTTACAATTACATTCTTGGCAAGACAAAACTAAATTCCACGCATTGTCATCAAATATGTAAGACCAAGGTATAAAATGATCAACATGTGTTGATGGTCTTCTCAATTGTCCATTGCAATAAAAACAATGTTTTGCATCTTCGAATATTGTAATATAATGCGTTAGTGAACGTCTTCTAGATTCATCAGTTTCAATCTTCGCAATAAGTCTTGGAAATGTATTAATTTTTTCTAAATATTTCGACCATTCCAATATCATAGTTTTGAATAAAAATGTATAATTTTGATTTATAAAATATGCTCCTAGTGGAGATAAGTAAATACATTGTTTATCATCATCGTAATCATAAAATATATTTTTTAATATTGCCTTGGTACCTATACGAATTTTTTGGAAACGTGGGATCACAAGAGATGTTTTAGAGCGTGCATTACCAAAAACTTTTTTCATTATTTGTTGTTTTGCAATGGCAACTTTTTTATTTTCATACTTGATATATCTAGAAAAATCTTCTGGAATATACTGATCGCCGAATGTATTACGAAGTATTTTGATCACTGAAGGAGGTTTTTCATTATGCGAATTTTGTTTAATCCTATATCGAAATTCTTGGTGCCAATAATATTTCAAAAATGCGCTGGCAATTTCATCATAATGAATAATATACCGTTCATCATTTTTTATTTTTTTTACAAGAATATCAAAATGAATATTTTTACAATAATCCAACAAAAATCTTGCTAAAGCAAATTTGTACGTATTATCTTTGTATCCATATGCAAGAATATGGACAAACGTATTTCTAAACTCCTCGAAATCATGGTTTATCATTATTGTCCATCTTATCAAAGTCTGCATTATCTTTTAACATTATCTAATCTTCATCATCAACATTCACAACAAATGTATCCATTCTTTCTTCATCTTCCTCCAGAAGTAGAAGCCCTAGTATGAGCATCAGGATCCCTGTTTTTTGTCTGTTATGGCCTTCCATCATACAAGAAACGTGTAATAGGTAGTCCTACAAGATGTTTTTGCCAGTTCCGAACAGTATCATCACGTATCCAAATACAACACCAAGTAATGTTTTTACATCAGCATTTATATTTTTTAATCCATTGGTAATAAAAAAATATGCTAAAAAATTTAATACTATATAGCACGATGTGTGTCAATGTAGGATATTTTCAATAAATTGTTTCATAATTAATATTTTAAATGTGATAAATTTTCATTAATTTTTTTTCGCCTTTTTGATAAATATGATGTACTTTCTTTTTTATCCATAAATTTTATACAATCTAAAATGCTGTCAACATATCGTTTTGTTTGTTTATCATACGTCTTGTCAAATTCGTTGATTGCTTTAAGCAG
>JABAAK010000085.1 GCA_014238775.1 Candidatus Paceibacter sp.
AGCTCAGCCTGGTAGAGCTTCCGGCTGTAGTTGTCGGCTGAGGCTGACCGAATAACAGCATATCAGGCATACAGACACCGGGTTGTCGCAGGCTCAAATCCTGCGCTTGGGACCACATTTTCATTTGTACTGTGTTATCATATGTGCGTAATATCGTCACCATGTTAAACGATGAAAATATACATTACATTAAACATTATTTCATGTCTGTTTGGACTGGATCAAAATAACGGTCATGGTTTTTTACAGAATACCTTATGTTAATACTTGAAGGGAATTTATTTTTTATAACTTATTTTGGTACGTTTTAGAATTTTAACATCATTTTGTCTAATATTTGCTTTATTATTAATATATTATAAAATGGATCTTGATTTAATTAAATTATTTTTCAAGCGCATGTATTATTGCATAATTTACTAGTCATGAGAGAACCTCATACGAAATTACATTATTAAATCTCTTAAACAATTTTTTATATCAATTTGCCTTTCATCCGTAAATTCATTGAATTCATCATGTAAAAGATGATTGAATGCTTTTTTAGATACAAAATGAGGTTGTAATCTTTCCTGTAAATCGGATTCGGTAATAGTTTGATCAGTTAAGATCTTCATAATATATTCGTGAGGTTTGTTATCTTTAATGTATTCTCTATTAGTTTTTCTATCTATCAAAGTCCGATTTAATATTGAGTCAATTGATATTTTACAATTATAATCTTTTTCTTTTGATCTTGGAAAAATATGATGATCATCTAATTTGTTATATGAAATAGGCTTGTCAGTTAAAAAATCACGTGCATCATTTTTTGAAATTAAACACATTATTGCCTTATAAGAAGATGTGCCAGATCGTATAGAACTAAAATCATAATTTGTGATTTCCTCTCGTTGTTTCATAACTATAGTTGGATATTCCTTGTCATCATCAAACCATTCTAACATTTCTTTGTAATCTTTTTCAATTTTAGAATCTGTTGAGCCAGAATATGCATCAGAGATTACGGTTGACCAATACCATTTTTCAATCTGCCTCATACATTTTGGTTCATCTTTTTTATCTTTAATTTCACATAATAATGCGGCAAGTACTGGAATCATTATGGTATATGGTATAATGTTGCTAGTAACCGCTCCAAAGCCATATTCTAACTGAGAAGTTAATTTCTCAATAGCTTCAGAAACAGATTGAGATATTTTTTTCCAATCATTTAAGAATTCTTTTTTTTCAAATTTATCATTTATCATATATGCATCACTTAAATTAAATAATTCTTTTCTCCGGATGTATCTTTTTTTATATAAACACATTCCTTGTATAATATATTTTTCAAAACCTGCAATATTTTTATGTAATTCCTCGATGTTACTATATTCAGATTTTGTTTGATTCCATTTATCTCTCAAACTAATTCCAAATAAATGAAATTTCGCATTAAGAAGATCGAATACGCTTAATCCTATTCCTTTACTATTGATCTTTTCAAATATTTCTGCGACATCATCAAGAGATATGAATTCAGATAATTGTATTACAGGTATTTTGTAATCATTCCAAACATTATCTAGAATACCCATTATTTTTTCATAGTAAATATCAGAATACTCGGGATCATATTTTTCAATATTTTTTAAATATTCTTTAAATTCATGAAGCCATATAAGATAATCCCTATTATGAAAAGCAGTTATTGGGAATTTTTTTTCTGCAAATTGTCTTTCTTTGCTTAGTAATCCTTTTTTCTTTGCCTTATCATATACTTCTGAATCTACAATTTCTGAAGATCTCCCATTAGGATCTAATAATACTTTAAGATTGACAAAAAATACCATTGAACGCTGATCTGGTAATGGTGTATCTGGGTGAATAATTGAATAATATAGTGAAGTTATTCTTTGTTGACCATCTAAAATAATTTCATGATCAGGATTAAACTTTTTTGCACCGTGTATTGGAATTTTTTGGAATTCTTCTTTAGATTTCCAAGTAAGAATCGATCCAATAAAAAATCCTTGAAATATGGATTCCCATAAATCTTCGATTTCTTTACGTTTACATGTGAACGATCGTTGAAACATTGGAACTGCGTATCTACCAGAATTGATATCCTCAATTATGTTTTTAATGTTTTTTAGATCGGGTGTGTTCATATAATGAATACGTTTTGTAATGAAATCCCAGTTTTCTGGCAATACCAATTCTTCAGTATCGAATAATTCTGAAGTTTCCTCGTGATACGATTTTTCTTTCATTAGTTGTAATTCATCATGTATTAATTGATAATCATG
>JABAAK010000104.1 GCA_014238775.1 Candidatus Paceibacter sp.
CGTAAAAAAATCGACGGTAAATTCAATCCTGTAACCCAAATTGCAAATATGCTTGCAATATTTAGATACATGAAGCGTAACGAGGATCGTTTTGGAATGGACATAAAGCTGCGCCATCTAGCAAAAGTGGCTCAGGCTTAGTGGGTCTAGAATCAATAATGGTCATATAACTTCACGCCATAATTATGTTATTTGTATATATAGATCATAATAGTGCATATGACTGAGTTAATGAAATTTAATCAAAAAACACAGACAAAATGTCATACATGTCATAAACTTTATAAAAATTGTACTTGTTTTTTCGATTTAATTGAAAATATACCCGAATTCATTAATGAAAGATCTAATGCAATTTATAAATCACGCAAAAATGATATTGACGAAATAAATAAAACAATCCGATTAATCCTATTCATATTACTTTCTATACCAATGACATATACACCTAGATGTGGTTACAGTATAGAAGAGTTTCCAAATGCTCCGCATTCTGGGCATGATACTTCTAGAGTCATTGGCTCGTTATTAATTAATGAGATTAATGAATTGGTAGTAAATTTATCATGCGGATCTAATAGATCGGCACTTCGTACATCTCGTTCCATGTTTGAATGGATAATTCGTATTGTTGCAGCGATATCCAATAGACAAATATTCAGTGATTTAGATTCTGATAAGAATGTGCCAGTATGTTATGATGGATTAACAAAAACAATGAATTTTAATAAAAACATAAGAAGATCTACTAAAATAGATAAATCAAAAAAACAAACATACAAAGAAATACAAAAAGAAATTAAAAAAATTAATGAGTCTAACCCAAAAGAAATCTCTTGGCTTGCTTTTAGATATAATGCCACCATTCCAAATGGTTTGGGTAAAATACCTGAAAAATTAAATGCTCAAATATTATCAAACATTGAAATCATAAATATTACTGCATTAAAATATATAAAAGGATCTGAAGCAATATATGAAATATATGGATTATTGTCAAACTATGTGCATAATGATGTAGAAAAAATTGATGAAATTCCACAAGACGGTGCTACTTCATTTCTAAATTTAGGTGAATTTGATGATGTCTATTCAATTTTAATTCCTGCCATTGACATAATACTCTATCATTATTTAATTTTGCTTGACATGGATATTTATTCTGAGAAACTTATGAAAACAAAATATCGTAAAAAAATAAAAGAAGTATTTTTAAAATTAAAATTCCCTAAAGAATTATTCCATAATTGTTTTAAATTATTAGAGAGTAACATGTGGGATGATCCAAATAAAGAATTTATAAATCATTAAAATGATTATCAATTTAAAGTCTCCAACGGTTTTGATCACAATGAATAAAAAACGTCAGCGTATTACACTATTTCATCTTAGATCTTTTTGCTAGATCTAAACACACTACTCAGTTAGGACGATATTCTCAAAATATCTCAAATTGAACAAAAAACCACACTAAAATCCAAAAGGCAGACCTAGTGTAGCTTGAAGCGATACTAGAAGCACTTCAGAACATGAATGCTGGTAAAATATTCCACGCCAGTGCGTAACCGACTCGAAAAGACCGAAGAGATGATTACCACAGGTTGGAAATTTGTAGGCATTCTGCCAAACGGTAGAGTAGTTTTGGAAAATCAAAGCGATCAGAACATTTCAAGTGATCATGGTAAACAAGTACAAAAAACGTATCAGACTTGAACCATAGAAGGGATGGACCCATAAATTCCAAAAGTTATAATAATTAATCATAACAAATAATTTAATGGTTAAAAAATCTATTAATATTAAAAATACTAATGAAATTATGATGATTTTAGACACTAATATTTGTACATGTCTTTTTCCTAAAGGCCATAAAATATTAGATGATGTAGAACCTGGATCTAGTAAAAATATTAAAACTGTGATCTCAAAGGAAATGAAAATCAAAAAAATATTTGTCACAAATATAATAAAAACAGAATTAGAACGGATATTATGTAGAAAAGAAGATGAGATAATATTAAAAAATATTATTCGTGATTATAAAATCCAAATATTGGAAGACAATAAAAAATATTTAAATGATATTGACAAATTATGTAAAAAGGCATATGAGAATACTAAACATACACAACCAACAATTAAAAAAATACGCAATAATATTTCTAAAATGAATAGAAAAATAAAAAAAGCAAAAGAAAACCATGAATTATTAATTAAAGAATGGAAGA
>JABAAK010000102.1 GCA_014238775.1 Candidatus Paceibacter sp.
AGAGATTCTTTTTACTTACTATTGCGAAACACTTGGTTATGTTTGTTCATTCTTTGCTCAAATGCAATACAAGTTTTACGAGCTGTAAGTTACTTCACATTTCAAATTGCATCAGTTGTATACGCTTGTATGTTTGTGAGAACTTGCAATAATCTCAAACGTGCCTAACTACAGAGAGCTCTAGAAAGATTGATACAACATGGATCTAACAGTATAGAGATGAAAGAATACAGATACTTCAAATACACAATCAATATAATCTGTTGGTTCATCCTGTGTATTTGTATTGGACAGAGTCTTGTATTCATTCCGCGGAATATTATGAGTGTACTCATCAACCAAAGATGTTATTTTCCATTCAATATGCTTCCACATTTCTATCATTTTAAACGATCAGACGAACTGATTAGATTTTTTTCTAAGTTAATGGATTACATGGGGATTATAGGGACAGTGTTTGTATATATTGGATTAATATTCATCGCAATCTCCATTTGTATTGATCACCTGCGTCATCTGGACTCGATACATGCTCAAATTCATCCGAGGTACTCCAAAGATCAAGTATACCACAGTAGATTCTTCTTTGTTTGCTCCAATATTAGTTAAGTAAGCGGAAGAATAAGTATTAAATCATCTTCTGGATGTTGTTCAATAGGTCGTAATATATACTCTACTACCTTTTGTATGTGTCTTGTCTGGTGCTTCTATTTAATTCTACATATATATATATACGTAAGTCTAGTATGCATGTATTCTCACTGTTGTAAAACTTATTCTCATAGTATATCTATGTTATAGTATATGGAGTTTTTTGATAGAAATCCAGGCTTATGTAGAGGACCCTTGACTCCTCGTAACGGAGTACAATGGGTGCCGGTTATAAGAATATCATCGGGAATTGTATACAATATTCTTATAACCGGAATGTCATATACAATGGATATCACTTATAAGAACACCATAGAGAGAAGCAAAATATGTTCTTATAACCATATAACAGCACAAATTATACATGAGTGTGTACACAATGAGAAACGTTATCCAGAAGATATCCAGTACAGTGGAACCTCCATAAGTGGGGTCTCTATAAATGGGGAACCTCTATAAGTGGGGAAGTTTGGAACGTTTTTATTCATTTCCATACAAACTAACCTCTGCGACGGCCGGAGAGAAAGCAGCGATCCAAATGCTGCCCTCCTTTCTAACTCTGCATCCCTACGAACGATCTATAGCGTTAGAAACTATTAAGGAAGAAACTCTGACAGCAGCGTTTGAGCTAGTCAAGCTAAACCTGGATCCAGTGGTGGACGTGTACGAAGCCAGTTTTCGTTATCGGGGTATGACATGGTGTGTGGAAGAACGAATCGATGATTTCTTTACGAAACTAGACAAGGAGGCAAAGCTGTCGCAGCATACAACTAAGCAAAGTGTGTAGCACTAGTTACTCAGTTACCGACGGAAGCGAAACCGGCGGCGAAGGTGTGGGTGAATGCTAAGGAAGGTGAAGTTTCGGAAAAGAGGCCCGTGAGCTAACCCGACTAGTGCAGGATACGTTGCAGCATAAAGGCCTATCCTTAGATTACGGCGCGCGTTCGAATGAAAAGGCAATAGTGAAACGAGTGGACAAGAAGACATGCCGATAAAAGACGACCAGGTGCACACGATTCGAGAATCGAAACGACAATCGTGGTGGGTTTACTCCAGAGCACGGAGGACCTATGGCGGTCCTCAAGGCTGTTTTACGTGTGGAAAACCTGGACACGAGTGGAAGACCTGCCCAGAAAGGAGCTGTGGCAATTGTGGACGGAAGGGCCACGACACCGGAACATGTCGCAGAAGAGTTACCAGCGAGGGGATACCGGAACGTTCAGTGACAATAGAAGTGATAGTGGAAAGAAAGCCAATAACAACGATCCTAAACACCGGAGCGAAACCTTCCGTGATGGACACATACCGTACACCCTAGACAAACTGGAACTAAGAGAGAAGCTGATCCCTGCAGAGTATACGGACTCTGCCAAACACCAGTCCAAGCTCAAAGTTATGTAGACGTGTCAGTTGAAGTGCCTGGCGAAGTACCTGTGAAAAGTCGGATTTACGTTATACAAGATGGGGAGCCTACCCTGCTTATGGGTCGCCAGTTCGACAAGGTGGCATTCAACTGGAACGAGTCAACAATTGAAATTGGTTGGCAACACTGCCAATCTCGTCTACAACAACAGGAGGCGATCCGTTATGGCGGACCCGAACCATCATGCAGATGACTATTGAACAGACGAAACGAAGCGCTTATCCTCATCTGTCAGCAGCAGATCGAGGAGAGCTGGAAGAACTCTTAGAGGAATTAAGTGATGTGTTTAGCGAACGGCCAGAGAGAACGGGAGTGTGTAAAGATCCCATTGAGATAGATAATTCAGCCCCGGTCAGAATGAGGCCGCGGCGTATTCCGCCACATTGGGAAGAAGAAATTAATACGCAACTCAAGGAAATGCCCGATCAAAACATCTGCCGCCCGTCTACATCCCCATGGGCAAGTAATGTGGTCTTGGTAACAAAAAAGGACAGCCGGCAACGGTTCGCGGTCGATTACCGAAGGCTTAATGTAACCACCAAGAAAGATGCGTACAGTATCCCGACCACCCAGTCAATTTTGGACAGACTTCATGGAAGCTGCTGTTTTTCAGTCATCGATATTTCCGCAGCGTACTGGTGCGTGCCAGTTCGAGAGTGCGACGTTGAAAAGCCGCATTTAATACACCAAGAGGACTACACGAGATATTAGTTATGCCATTCGGACTGGTCAATTCGCAAGCAACGTTTCAGCGATTAATGGATACAACTCTTCGGGGATTAAAGCAAGTGGAATCATATATTGACGATTGTATTATCTTTTTCCAAGCTTCGCTGTCACTTGACAGGACTGCGAGCAGTGTTCCAAAGGTTCAGAGAAGCAAACATTCATCTAAAAAGAGTAAAGTGTGAGTTTGCGAAATCAGGGGTGGAATCCCTAGGACATCGTATTTCGAAAGACGGAAGATGGTCATTAGTATCGGCATCGGAAAAGTTAGCGAAGTGTTCCCGAAGACGGTAAAAGAACTGCAACGTTTTTTGGGTAGCCTAAACTATTATAGGTCTTATATCCCACGTTTGGCATTAGTTTCGGAACCGCTATACAAACTAACTAGGACAGTCGTAGCATGCGCGGACCCAAACATACGAGGAAGTCTTTAACTCTCGGAAAAGTCTAGTCGAAGAGCCAGTGCACTCACATTCCCTAATTGGGAGTGCTTCTGGTGTTGTCAGAGTGTTACTACAGCGGAACGAAGGGACGAGGAGATTGCATCCTATTGACTTCTTTTCAACCTCACTGAGCTCGAGTCAGCAGAATTATTCGGCTGGTCAATAGAAAGCATGGGGTATTGTGGCGGCTGTGAAGAAGTGGAGTACCTACCTACGAGCAGCAACCAAGGTAGAAATCTTAACCGATCACAATCCGCTCTGTTGGTTACGAGAACAAAAGGACCCTCGCCACACGTACGCTTGGTGGTTACTAGAGTTGGAAGAAGTACCGTACGAAATATCATACCGGCCTGCAAAAGAAGAATCAACTCCCAGATTACCTCAGCAGGGCTGGATTTTGACCACAAAATCAATGATGAGATCGCGTTCGAGGACAAGATTCGGTATCGAATATGCTGAATCGGAATTTCGCAGTTTTGAATTTGTCATATGCAAATTTATTGTTGTTCATATGAATGAACATAAAATAAACAAAATACTCTGAGCAGACTAAAGTATTTCAACACCACAAAACTCACGTGTACTAATTGTGTCATTTATTGACTAAGTGCTAAGTTGAGTTCCAAAAGGAGATTGAAATATGTAAATATATTAAATATGAAGTGTCAGCATTAGCTTGGGTGAAAATTTCTGATTTTTTGGTATTCCGTGAGGTGTTAATTTATTAATATAT
>JABAAK010000095.1 GCA_014238775.1 Candidatus Paceibacter sp.
ATTTATATCAAATGATATTAAAAATACATTACATTTTACAAATTTATTTGCAACAATTGGTAACATAAATTTAGTACAAGATATATTTGAAATTTTACCTGCACTCGAAAAAATATTGGAATCTATGAAATATACTGATCCAACTTCACTGGAACAAAATTTTAACCAAAACTGGTCTTTATTTCACAGTAAGGTAATAAAATTTGAAAATTTTATTGTGAAAAAATATTCTAATGATGTTAATAACCCTGAAAAATATACTAGTAAATTCATAAAATATGATCTTGACATAGATTCTCCACAATGAAGACACTCGTTATAAAATAAATTTTATCATATTTTAGAGGAATTTATCAATAAAAAATCATATCGTACTTCAGATGAAAAGGTTTGTATGCCACGAAATCAATAAATACATACATCCATCATACGTGTAACCTTAATATCATATCTTACCCTTTGTTACAAATTAACATGATTCTTATATTGTGTTATTTTTTTCAATTTTTTTGAACATAGAGTTTTAACTTTATGTCGTAATATGACTTGTCGTTTATTGGTATGTCGGATTATCGTCATAGTTTTGTTTGTAATGTATGTTATTGTTATCGGATAAAAGATGATCTTATATATTCACTGATAGTATTTTTTTACCGGTGTATCAGTTCTCATTTAGTATGTTGAATTGATGTCCTCATTTACCAATTACATTACAAATTTTTATAATAATTTTTAATTTTTTCTGCCATCAATTTTTTTCTTTGCTCTAAAAATTTGAGATAGTCATCTATTGTCATTTCATATACAGATGTTGGGATACAATTTTGTTTCATATTCACATCCAAATTATTTGAATCAGTAATTCCTCCATATTTAAGTTCGCCGCCATCACATTGTTTTAACACATCTCCAAAATATTTTTGTGGCTCATTGTCCTTTATAGCTCCGTTGATTTCAGATTGTGCATAAACAAGATTTGAAATTTGATTGTAATCTTTTTTACTACTGAATTTTTTTTTCAAGTAAGCTTTGGGAAATATATGGTGAATATCGCCCCTACCATTTATTATATCTCTAATTGTTATATCTGAAGAAAGGAATCCTTTATCATTATCTTTAACTTGTGATGCAAAAAATACACTTAGAAATGGATTATTAATATTGGATTTTTCTAATTCTGATAACAAGGTTACATTCCAAAATACATCTGATAATTCACTATCTTCAATAAATTTTAAATGACGTGTAAAATCCTTTGTAATGTTTTTGATATCGCTATCGAATGTTGATTCTGGAGATGCTGAATATCTTCCAGTAAGTACTGACATTACAAACCATTTTTTCACAAATTGTTCAATCTTTGCAGATTCTAAATTATACTCTCTTAATTTTAAATATACTATATATGCAAAATTTAATGCCCCTCCAGATTGTATGAATTTGGGATTGATAAACCCTGCCGATTTTATTATCATGACAAATCTTTTAAAATTTGTTTCATTTGTAAATTTTAATACACTTTTTTCTAATCTTGCAAATGTCTCATCTTGTATTTTAGATTCAAATTCCATCGTTTCAAAATTTCTGCCAGAAAGAAGACTTACCAAATCAGACATTTTTCCTCTGTTAAATTCACTAGTAAATGCTACACGTAGTAGATCAGAATATCCTGGTTCATACAGATCGTCATTTTTATTTTGCAACCATGATATTTTTTGTAAAAAACCAGTTTTAGTGAAATCATCGTCCATATTTTTAAGGCTATCATAAAAATCGGGCGTTTTTGACAAATGGCAGAAATAATCTATCAATTTTCTAAGATTTGAACCTATGTTCCCATTTACAGCAATTTTTGACATGGCAAAATCTGCCTGACTGAGAGATTTACCTGCAGAATTTACTCTTTCAAAAATAATTCCAACTGTTTCAAGATCAAGATCAGATTCTAACTCAATAAAACCTATAACTTTATCTGAAATTCGTTGTAATCGGTCGATATTATCTTCAACATCTTTTTCATTTACATTTGGATTGTTTGCACAATATTCTTTAATAACTTGTACAATTCCTGATTCGCGATTTATAATTGGTGAAATATCTGAAATCCAAGAAGTGTCTTTTTCGATCGCAGGATTTATGACTTCGAATTCAGGACCATTTGGACCAATTGGACGAAACGCGATAATTATTTTTTCTTTTTTATAGTCTTTATTTATGATTTCTTTTCCTAAAAT
>JABAAK010000074.1 GCA_014238775.1 Candidatus Paceibacter sp.
GGTCGTAAATTTGAAGCTTTAATAATTGGCGATAATCCAACTGATTATGGTTTAGGCTTAGGCGATACTTTAAAAGAAGCTACTGACGATTTACTTAATACAATGAATGATTTTACTTTATATAACTGGAAATATGTTGAAAAACCTGAACCATACTTAATAATAAAATGGCAAAAGTAAAATACCTTATAACATTTATATGTAAGCCAAGTGGCTTTAAATTTAAAGCCTTATTACCACAGGAGGATTTTAGAGAGGATAAAGGTTTTTATGGGTTGGGCGATACAATGGAAGAAGCTGCTGACCGTTTAATTGAAATATTGGATAATTGGACTTCAAAGACTTATAAATATATTGAAAAACCTAAACCACACTTAATAAGAGAATGAAAAAAGAATATCCTATAACATTTATATGTAAAACAAGTGGTCGTAAATTTGAAGCTTCAATAATTGGCAATAATCCAACTGATTTTGGTTTAGGCTTAGGCGATACTTTAAAAGAAGCTACTGACGATTTACTTAAAACAATGAATGATTTTACTTCATATACTTGGAAATGTGTTAAAGAACCTAAACCACACTTAATAAAGATAAAATGAAAGAAGCAAAATTACCCATAAAATTTACATATAATATGTATGATTTATTAGGCTATAAATTTGAAGCCATTTGTGATGGATGGCACGGTGTAGGCAATACAAAGAAAAAAGCAGTTGATAGTTTAATTAGTGTAATGAATGAATTTACTTTATTTAATTACAAATATGTTAAAGAACCTAAACCTCATTTAATAATAAAATGAAAATAATAAAAGAACTTAGAGAGACTCGTAGTAATATAGAAAAATGTTCTATACTAACTAGATTAACTGAAATAGAAAAGAAAGTTTTCTATTATGCATATAATCCATTTTTAACTTATGGAATAAAAGGCATAGAACAAGGACTTATTGGTGAACCTTCAGATAATTTATTTAGCATTTTAGATACATTAGCTAAGAGAGAAAAGACTGGTTATGAAGCAAAGTATTTAAAGTCCACAGTTATAAAAGCTGAGGGTTGTTTGATAGACTTAATTTGTAATAAAGATTTAGATTGCGGTGTATCTGCAAAATTATTTAATAAAGTTTATCCTGGATTTATACCTGAATTTAATATACAATTAGCTAAAGAAGTTCCTTTAGCAGATGTAACTTATCCTACTATAGGTCAAATAAAATTTGATGGTGTGAGAATTATAGCCATAGTAAAAGTTAGTGAAAATTCTTGTAAGTTTTTTACTCGGAGTGGCAAACAAATAAATGCACCAGAATTGAGTAGCACATTGTTACGGTTTCAAGAATTAAAACACGATTATGTTTTAGATGGTGAAATTACTGAAGCTACCGGCAAGTCTGATGAGAGAACTAGTATTAGTGGTAGAATAAATTCAGCTATGATACGTAAGCATCAAAATAATCAACTTTGTGGAACTTTGGATATTGATAACTTAATTTTTAATGTTTTTGATTATCTCCCACTAGATGAATTTAAAAAATCTAGTTGTCTGTCCAAATACAAAGTTAGATATCAAGCGCTTAAATTATTATTTATAGTTAGCCCTATATGTATAAAAATTGCTAAAAATTTTATATTTAATAGTGCTGAAGAAGTAAATAATGCTTTTAAGGAATTATTAAATAAAGGTTATGA
>JABAAK010000091.1 GCA_014238775.1 Candidatus Paceibacter sp.
AATTGTACGATTTACATCAGCAGCTGTAGTTATTACAGGAGTGGCACCCAACACGTCTGCTAGTTCATGTGAAAGTTCGTTTGCACCTCCAAGGTGTCCAGATAATGCACTGATAACGTGTGTTGCTGCATCATCAATTACTATAACAGCAGGATCTGTTTTTTTATTTACCAAGTATGGAGATATGAGACGTATTACAGCACCAAGTGAAAATATACATATCAATGCATCATATTTTAAAAAAAGTTCACCGATTTTTTCTGGAGTTTTATTCTTAAACCATGTCACATGTGTATCATTATCAGAAAATTTATCAGGTGCGTATAGAACCCAATGTGCGAATTTATCGTGTATTTTTTTTCCAAGGTTTAAACCATTTTTAGTTATTGCAACGATGGCCACATTATTCATAAAATTATATACATATTCGGATATAATAGTGTCTTTTTATTCTACGATATGTTATATAACACTCAGAAATGTGGACGTATATTGTTCGTAAATAAATACAATTTTTGAAGTATGATGTGTTAGAATCAAACATGAATAATTAGTTACTTTTTAGTGAAAATATAACAAATTTAGAGATGTTTGTCTAGAAAATCAATAACTGAAGGTATGTGGTATGCATGAGAACCATCATGAACATAATACATGAAATTCTCGCTCATTTCATGAAGTTTGTACACATCAGTCAAAATTTTTCCAGTATAACCAGTAGATGCTTCCCATCCAAATATTGAGGTTTCTTCGGATCCGAATGAAACATACAACGGCATAGGTGCCACGGTAATTAATTTATCAACTGTATCGCAACATAATAGATGACCGTCAGTTGGTCCTTGAAATTTTGAAAGAGGAGCATGCAATAAACTTCCAGTACCGCTAGCTACCACTAATGCGTCTATGTAATTACCATTGATAATACCTTGAGAAATTGTATGAGATGCACCTAACGATAGACCAGCTACAGCAATTTTGTCAATGTCATCTTGTGATTCAATATATGCTAAAACTTGTGTAATTTCGTCAGCTTGTATGTCATTTAGATCAATTCCAATGTGTTTGAGGTGGTTATAGAAGGCAAAACCTGTGCACGTTGACTGTTCATCTTGTCTTGCAGTATCACATCCACTACCAACATCAATTTGTCGCTCACCCCAACCACGTAATTCAATCACGTAGACAATATAGCCTTCATTCACTAAATGTATTGCAATATCGTCTTGATAATATACATCAGAATATTCTGAGGGCTCCCCCAATACATCAAGAGCTCCTTGGTGACCTGAACCAGGAATTACAAAGACTGCATCATGTATTGTATTATTATCATTCGGACTAATTTTATAAAATATGATTTTTTCCAAATCCGAAGCATTCATGATGAATTTTTCAATTACATATTGTTCACGATTAATATTTTCGATCAAAGTTGCATCGTGGACGACATTTGATACAGTAGATCGATCTCGTTCATCGTCAACTACTGGGCCATTTTTCCATTTTTCAAAATCGTTTAGTGTTTCAACATGTTTGTTAAAAGTATGTGGCACTAGGTCAACATTATCATAATAATGATCTGGCAATGTAGCGTAATTTTTTATATCATAATCTGGAAAACCTGTAATTTTATCATGGTACAAATGAGTGAGGATTTGTATTGGATCATGCACGCGTGTCGCATACGAATATCCAACAACATTTATTGAAATAGATATTATTGTTACGATCAAGATTACAATTATTATTTTATTCAACATATGATCCACGATATACATAGTAATATGTTTATTCATATGTTATAGACGATCTGTTGTACGAAAAATATATCCGCTTGTTCAAAAATTATGTAATACCATAGATAATTCTAATATTTTTATTCTATTTGGATCAAAATTGTTTCAATGATTTATGATTTGAATATTATTCAGAAGTACATCTACTTAATATCGTACCATCAAAATCAAAAAGTACTACATTAACTCTTATCTTTTTTTCAGAATGTTCCATCATACGATCCTGTACCATATGACAAATTTTATCAGAAAAACCAGTGATTTTATCTTCTTGAATGATTTCTAGAACATGGCGTGCTGTATTAGCTCCAAGTATTCTTTTGATGGTTTTCTCGTCTGCACCACTTTTCTGTGCAATTTTGGCAAGTAATTTCATATCTACTTTTGATCCTTTGACGTGCGTCTGTTTTACACCAGCTGCCATTTTTGCAAGTTTGCCTATAAATCCCATAACGTACGCAATTTTTATTCCATTTTTTGCGCATTCTCGTATCGCATATCC
>JABAAK010000010.1 GCA_014238775.1 Candidatus Paceibacter sp.
AAAATAATATGGATTTGGATTATCATATAGCATTTTTGGATGAAAATAATTTTTCTGTTTCAAAAGGAACCTCTTGTAGAGTCTTGGGAGAAGGGGTGTTAAAAAAAATTGCAAAGAATTCAAATTATCACAGCAAGTCCCTAGGATCAGGGATTAGGATTGGTCTTTTATCAAACCATAAAAAAAAAGATATTAAAAAATTATTAACCCTTATAAAAAAGGCGGATAATATACAAAGTAGATAAAAGTCGTAAACTTGAAAAAACCTTTATTTTTAAGTATAATATTTATATTTAGAACAATATTATGCACTTAGATGACCTCGAACACTCTCAAATTATTCTTTTGTCTATATTACTTACAGTAATTATTTCAGTCGCAACCTCTGTTTCGGTTTTGTCAATTTTAGAAAGTAGACAGGGTGAGGCAACTGTTGTTAGTAAAACAATAAATAGAATAATAGAAAGAAAAATATCTACAGACAAAACATCATCAAAAGAAATTACAGAAAATGATGTGGAGAATATTCTTGTGTCAATAATAGGCAAAGATGTACAAAAAAATAATGGTGAGAACATAGTACAAGAATTTTCGTCTTCACAAATCCAAACAACTAATTTTGACAATCCTGTGATTTTGTTGAAGGATTCAAAAACATTGTTGGTGGAAAAAAATTACATAAATCAAAGTGGTGATTTGGATATAAAATTTAAAGAAAATACATATACTTTTTCTGAAATAAAAGATAGTCGGTTTCAAAATTACTCTTTGTATAGATTAGGAGAATTAAATTCTAAATTACCTATAAAATCCATAATAAAAATTGGAAAAGAAGTAGATATTAAAATTGCTAAAAAAGTTTTTCTTTTGAATTCAGGAAATAAAAATTTATTTTATACAGAAGGAGTTATTTCAACAATAAATAAAAATAAAAATAAAAATAAAATTCTAAATTTTACAGTCTCTGCGGATAAGGGTAATAATTATAAAAATTTATTTGTTTTTGATACAGAAGGTTATTTGCTTGGTATTTGGTTTAAAAATGATAGCAAAGATATAACACCAATATATGATATTATTTCTTTGTATAATAGTAATAAATAAAATATGATACCATTTCAAAAATTTACAGAACGAGCAAAAAATGCAATACGTATTGCATACGAGACTGCAGCTGGACACGGTAGTCATAATGTAAACACAACACATTTACTTGCAGCTCTTTCTGGACAAGAAGAAGGACTTGTTTCTGCTGTTTTGTATAAATTTGGTATTGATAGCAACGAATTACACGATCAAGTTATTGAGTTTCTAGAAACTAAATCAAATTCAACTTCCTACGAACCTCTTCCAACTATGCAATTTTATATAACAAAAGAACTAGGCAAAACACTTGAAAGATCTATACAAATAGCAAAAGAAATAAATGAAAATTATGCTTCTACAGAGCATTTGTTTCTTGCAATTTTGGAAGACAAAGAAATAGTTAGAATGTTCTTACCCTTAGAGATAATTTCTTCTGAAAATATTGTAAAAGTATTAAAAGAATTAAAATCACAAAAAAATACAGAAAAAACCGAAAGTAAAAAGAATCTCATGAAGTTTGGAAGAGATTTAACAGCCCTTGCAAAAGAAAACAAACTAGACCCTGTTATTGGAAGGGACGTAGAGATAAACAGAGTTATACAAATACTTTCAAGGAGAACAAAAAATAATCCAATGCTTATAGGAGAAGCAGGTACTGGTAAAACTGCCATAGTTGAAGGTCTTGCAAGAAGAATAACTTCAAACGATGTTCCAGAATCTGTAAAAGACAAAGAACTTATCACCCTAGATTTGGGATCTGTTCTTGCTGGAACAAAATTTCGAGGAGAATTTGAAGAGAGATTAAGAGCAATAATGAAAGAGGTACAAAAATCAAATGGAAAAATTTTACTATTTATAGATGAAACACATACACTTGTAGGTGCTGGAGGCGCAGAAGGTGCTATGGACGCATCAAACCTATTAAAACCAGCTTTAGCAAGAGGAGAATTGAGAATGATAGGCGCAACAACAATCCGTGAGTATCAAAAACACATAGAAAAAGATGCGGCACTAACAAGAAGATTTCAACCAGTATATGTTACAGAGCCAACAACAGAAGATGCTGTATCTATATTAAGAGGGCTTAGAGAAAAATATGAACTTTTTCACGGTGTAAGAATTACAGACAGTGCTATGGTAGCTGCTGTAAATTTAACAACAAGATATATAACAGATAGATATTTGCCAGACAAGGCAATAGATGTGATAGACGAGGCTGCATCCGCATTAAGACTTTCTTTGGAAAATAAACCAGAAGCATTAGATGAAGCACATAGAAAAATTATGAGACTTGAAATAGAATACCAAGCGCTAAAAAAAGAAAAAGAAAATTCAACAGAAAAAGATGTTAAATTAACAAAAAGAATACAAGTAATAACGCGAGAAATCGCCAACTTAAAAGAGGGATCAAAAGAACTTGAAACCAGTTGGAAAAATGAGAAAGAAACCATTGCAAAACTAAAAGAAATACAAGTAAAGCTAGAGGAGGCAAAAATAAAAGAAGAAGAAGCAGAGACAAAAGCTGACTTTGCAAAGGCGGCAGAATTACGATATGGGTTGCTACCAGCACTGGAAAAAACTTATAAAGTACAACAAACAAAACTACGAAAGCTACAAAAAAATAGAAAAATTTTAAGAGAAGAAATAATAGATGAAGATATAGCGGCTGTTGTTTCTAAGTGGACTGGGGTTCCTATAAACAAAATGCTTGAGGGTGAAATCACAAAACTTAGTAGAATACAAGATATTTTAAACAAAGAAGTTGTTGGACAAGAAGATGCTGTGTCTTTAATCTCTTCATCTATAAAAAGATCTAGAACAGGTATATCTGATCCAAACAGACCAATAGGTTCTTTTATTTTTTTAGGGCCGACAGGGGTAGGAAAGACAGAACTTGCAAAAAAACTCGCTTCATTTTTGTTTGATGATTCAAAATCTCTTATACGTTTTGATATGTCAGAATATATGGAAAAACACTCTATTTCAAAACTAATTGGTGCACCTCCTGGATATGTAGGACATGAGGATGCTGGAAAATTAACAGAAGCAGTGCGACACAGACCTTTTTCTGTAGTATTGCTTGACGAAGTAGAAAAAGCACATCCTGAAGTTTTTAACATATTATTACAAATATTAGATGATGGACATTTAACAGATGGAAAAGGAAGAACTGTAAATTTTAAAAATACAGTAATTATATTGACTTCAAACATAGGTTCACAAGAGATAATGTCATTGAATTCAATTGGTTTTTCTATGGACGAGAATAACAAACAAGATAAAGACCACTTAGCACTTTATGAAAAAGTTAAAGAAAAAGTAACAGATTCATTAAAAAAAGTTTTCAAACCAGAATTTTTAAACAGGTTAGATGAAGTAATTGTATTCAAACCTCTCTCGTTTAATACGATAGGTGAGATAGTTAAGATACAGATGAAAGAAGTTGTTAATAGATTGGAAGGAAAAGATATAAAATTAAAAATTGAGAATTCTGTATACAAAAAACTTGCGAAAGAAGGATATGACCAACAGTATGGTGCAAGACCGCTTAGGCGAAAAATTCAAGTTGATATTTTAAACAAAATAGCCAATGAAATAATAAATAAAAATATAAAAAATGGGGATACTGTCTCTGTAAGTGTTAGTCCTGATAACGAATTTATTTTTTCAATTGCAAAAAAAAGAGGTAAGGTAAAAAAACCAGTACTATTGGAAAATACCCATAGTTTATAAGTGTTTACGAAACTTACTTTTCAAAATAACTAATAAATGGTATAATTATTATATATGAATATGTTATTATTTTATAAGCAATTCAAAAATAAGGCGTCGGTGGCAGAGTGGTCAATTGCAACGGACTGTAAATCCGTCGACGAAAGTCTACGTTGGTTCAAATCCAACCCGGCGCACACGTTTATAAATGTTTTTCTTACTGGTTTAGTTGTATTTTTTTGTTTTACAATTACAAATGTTTTTGCTGCAGATTCTTATGATTTGTATTTAAAGGATACTTCAAGATCTGCCATATTTACATCTCCAAACAGTGATAATTCAGAATATACTTTTTCTTATGCATTTGTAGAAAAATCAGAACAGTGTACTCCTTTTGGTGTTTCTAGTGTTACACAAACAAATTTCAATCCAAAAAATTCTATTTCATTAGGTGAAAGTAATCACCATAAATTTTTATGTATAACAGAAAACAATGGAACAACTTCATATCAACCAACGGCCCCACTATATGTCGCTGTAAAAAACGTGGTAATTAGTGTTTCAAGAAAATCAATACAAATAGAAAATTCAGATAATAAAAATTTATATCAATTTATAGTAGATGATGATTATGATTATAATGATCAAAAAACTGGTTCACTACATTGGGCCTATGTTCCTTTTTCTGAAGTGTGCGACTCTAACAATCCTAAAAAAACCGCATATTTATTTGGTTTTAAGCCAGATGATCAAGAAAGACCGGTCTATTCAAAATATGATGAAGATTATGGAAAAGGTTTTGTATATACTTTTTTCAATGAACAAAGTAATTTACAAAACATAACAGGTAATGAGGGAGAACCTATTGAAATAAAATTAAAACCTTTAAGGATAACTAGCACAGTAAGTGCCACAAACACCCAAACATCAAAAACAAACACAATATGTTTTCTTTCTGCACATCCAAAGTATGATGCTTATGCTGTGAAAGGACATACATTAACATATAGTGACGGAAGGACATCTGGAACATCATCAGCTAGCCCTGGAAAACCTTCTAGTTTTTTTGGTATTTTTAACTCTAGTAAAAACAAAAACATAGCTTCAATCAAAAAATTTATTGGAAGTTTTGATTTTAAAGATAGTGATATATCAATTGGACATGTTCCAGACATAGAAATATCTACACCTAGTGGTGGTATTGTTCC
>JABAAK010000011.1 GCA_014238775.1 Candidatus Paceibacter sp.
CTATCTTTTTTCTTAAACTTTGCTTTTGCATTTGTCTTTTTCGTGCCTTTTGTTTCAAACCTTGTTAAAGGTAGACTCGGACTAGATGTAGCACACGGATTAGATTTTGACAATTTGTTGATAAGAGGTCTTACTTGGTTATCGTCTCTTTTGACTAGTTTATCAAGCCATATACTTAAAGTTGTAGCAAATGTATTTGATTTCTCTATAAATTTTGCAACCGTCTACGTCCCGAACAATGTGTTCCACACAACATACAGTATCTGGGCAGGTATAAGGGATCTCGGTAACCTTGTTATTATCCTTTTTTTAGGTTTTATAGCTATATCTCTTATCACAGGTTTTTTAGGTCAAGCAACTAAAAAGTCTGTTATATGGGTTTTGGCTGCAGCACTTCTCATAAACTTCAGTGGAGTCATAACCTTGTTTGTATATAACACAGGAAACGCCCTAGCGAAATCTTTTTTGAACGACATAAAAAAAATAGATCTTTCTGGTGGTAAAAAAGAAAAACCTATACTATGTGGCGACAAAGTAGCACTGTGTATAGCAAACCAAGTAAGTATAACAGCAAAAGATGAATCAACTAGACATAAAGAGATAATAGATAAATACACACAATCTGGAAACGCTGAGAAAAAAGCTCTTACAGAGAAGAAAAAAGAAATACAAGGTACATGTAAAACAGAGGTAAAAGGTTTGGTTACTACATATAAAAAAACATTTGGTCAAGACGCACAAGGAATAGGTGGTTCTACTAAGAGAGCTGAATTAATAGCTGATTACACTAAAGAAAAAAATGATGAATGTATAAACAGAGAAGTAGAAAAAATATCTGATGCTGAGCTGCGTATTGCTGCATTTAGTACTTTTGATAAACTGGGAAGAACAAATCAAAGAAGAGCCGCCTTTGCATCGTCTTTACTAATTTTTATGTTAAACATTATGCTTATAGTTGCTTTTGCTTATGCTGCTGCGGGTCTCTTTGTAGTTGGGGTTGGTATAGTGATTATATACATCATATCTCCGATAGGACTCACAGCACATATGATTAACAAAACCGGAATACCTCTTGGCATCCTTAATAACATACAGACACAATGGTGGAAAAACCTCTGGGGCTTCTCGTTTTTCACACCAGTGTTTTTTGTTGGACTATGGATCACGGTGTCTCTAATCTCTACTTTTAAAGACACTACATCAAACCTGTCAGACTTTACCATTGGCTCGAGTGCAGTGGGGATGATCCTTGTATATATTATGTTTATGAAATCTTTTGAATTTGCAAAAGCAACATCTGGAGAAGTAGCTGGTGGTATCGCACAAATAAAAGATAAGGGTTGGAAAGCAACTAAATTTGTATACAACAACCGCGTATCAAAAGCTCTCAGAGATAGTTTAGGACACGGAATAAATAAAGTGTCTGGTGGTTATTACGCTACACAAGCAGCGATAAGACACGAAAACAGAAAAACTGATTTTAAAAATCTTAGAAAAAGTGGTTTCAAACCAAAAAACAGTATAGCAAGACTTAAACACGACATAAGAAAAAAAGAAATAGATGCAATGAAAGACCCTACAAATGTTAGAAAAATGAAACTAGCACAACAAGAGAATTTAGGTGCATACAAAAAAGTTAATCAAGAACCTTCAGAAGAGTTCAAAGAATCTTGGGCAAGTAATGTAGAAAAAATAAAGGGTATAGAAAAAAACAAAAAAAGCTTAAAAGATGGGAAACAAGATATAAAAGACTGGGAAGAGAGTAATGCTAATCTCAAAAAAAAGTTAGCTGGTGGAGGCTTAAAAGAAGAAGAGCGAGCTGCAATAAATAGCAAAATTGTTGAAAACGATGACAAAATAGAATCACAACCATCAAAGAACAAAAGGCTCGAAAAGAAAATCAAAAAAGACACAAAAGAAGTACAATCTGGAAAAATTTTTAACGAATCCAACGCCGACAAACACACACTTCTTAAGGACAGTACCCACCAAACTTTACATACATTTAATGAAAAAGAAAAAGAAGATAAAAAAAATAAAGAGACAAAAACAGACGCCGAAAAAGCTTTAGCAGGTTATATGAAAGCGCATAACCCAGATGATAAAGACAGGATAGAGAGAAGAAATATAGAAAAAATAAGAAGAAGTGAAGCTGAAGAAAGAGAAGAAAGAGAAATAGAAGAGAGAAATAGAGAAATCAGAGAGTTAACAAAAAACGAAGACAGCAGAAGCACAAGCTTGTTGAAGGGGATTAAGTCTCTGTACGAAAAGGGGCAAGATAAAATGATAGAAGTCGGTTCTGGTCTGCACAGACATGTAAACGAAACAACAGACGCTACAGGTGAA
>JABAAK010000094.1 GCA_014238775.1 Candidatus Paceibacter sp.
AATTCTAAGTCAAATTCTAAGAATTTGACTTAGAATTTTTGTAAATACACACTTAGAATAATTCTAAGAATCACACTAAGTATTGATAAATTCTTAGAATTAGAGAGTTTTCTTAAAATTTCAAACAATTCTAAGACAAATTCTTAGAATTTGGAATTAGAATATTTGTGAATAAGGCCCCAGGTATAATTTGAAACTACCTAGCATAATTCTAGCATAATCACTTTTCTACAACTAGCATAATTCTAGCATAATCACGGCCTGTAGCATAGTAGTATATCTGACATAATTACTTTTCTGACATAATTTTCAGCCTAATATTGGCATAATTTGCCCCTTTGGGGCTTAAAGTTAGCAATATTACTTTTATGATGTAGCTTTTTGAGATATTCTCTGACATTAATTTTAGTCGGGGGAAATTTCAGGTTTTCTGGGGGTAACGGAGCCTGTCAGGAATAAAATAGTATGAACGCAACTTAAAATGCTCGCAATCTATTTCATAATTTTATAATTAACCAGGTAATGCCTAGACATTCGGAACTTGTAAGGTCCTTTTATGCTTGTAACGTATTGTTACAATTGGACTCTCTTCGGTTAATATTATACATTCAGTGGAACCTCTATAATCCAACACACATTCGGAAAAGAAAAAAATGTCGGATTTTCAGATGAAATTTCAATGCAATGTAAAACCATTCAACCCCAAATTGTGTGTCGGATTATAGAGGTGTTCCTGATTATCCAGGTGTCGGAGTATGGGGATTCCATTGTAAAAAGTGTTTCTTATACTTATACAGCGATAATCGGTATGACGAAATCACCGATGATCGGTAGTTTCTATTGAAATGGAGTATTAGCCAAATCTAATTGCCGAGTTAGGCATCATTTTGTTGGTAGTAGACCACGAGACCGCTTGATTTACATACGACTGCATAGAGCCTGAACTCCCCTTCAGGATTTGGGCTGCTACACCGGCCTTAAGTTTCTTCATAAAATAGACTTGAGTCCAAGTCTCCCTTGTGGAGAGGGATTAAGTCTGGACTTAATCCCTTTTGGGCTTGATCCTATGCCTACGCTGTAATCAATAATCGACAATATATTGAGCCAATATATTTTATTAGGTCCCCATTTCTGGAGTTTCAATTAAAAAAAGAAAAATGAAGTTTTTCGAGGCAAGTCCTATTTTATTTCCTGCTGTTTCTGATACATGGGTTGTTGTTATACAAAATATTCACAACTCTGTATATGAATTATTATATGTTGACTTTAATTGATAATTAGTTGCGTCGAATAGCATACCTATGCTACAGGAATACTCAAATGAACGTCGAGTCATCATTAACATCCTAAAATTATTCAAGGAAATGCTAAGTACAGATCGTATTGTATGACTAATACAAGATGAACTGTAGTAAAGATATAATATCCTAAGGAGAATTAATTAATGTAATCAGATTTATGTATAATACGCAATGCTTAGCATTGCTCACATATTATCATACAAGATAAATGTGTAAAATGTTAGTAGTCATTACTATACCTTCAATGTTAATATGAAAGTGTTGTGCTAATCACTTTCCTAAACTCAATAGTAATGAGTCTGAATATTTGGTTTATGAGTGTATATATTACTGTACAGAACAATAACCCTTGTTGCATTCATTCTTAACTACATTCACCGATCCTTTACTTAGTACTAAGTAATACAACCAAGAATCGTAATCAACTAAAATGCATTACTCAAATATCTTCTATATTAGTGGTTCTCAAAGTGTACGAGGTCATAACTCGTATATCCTCATTATAATTTGAGGAGAATTTAGTGGATTGATTAGACTGAGATGTTACCATAAAAGATATGTTCAATATTTGTGACTATGTATTATACTTTTAATAATGATAACCATTATTCAATTACTCATAAATTATGTAAAGGGTAGATTTTGGATGGTAAGAAGTGTAATTCCCAAGGAGCCGATTATATAAAAACGAGTATGTATGAAGTTAAGATTAAATACCCACATCTTCACAAATTTTCATACATTGCTCTCCCGAATAACATTGTTATCTTCATTCGTTGATTCGATCTATTCCAGATTAAGGGTATGCATTTAAGCAACACTATTATCATAAACAGTATTCTTTCGTGTATTTTCTCAATATTCAGTTCCTATGGGGTGTGGTATTCATGAGAAGAATACATTGCCCCAGAAAATACAAGAAATGAGCAGCTAGATGTATAACAGATGAAGAATCAGAATTTGTAAATTTACAAATTTGTTATCATTATGAAAGTGAGATTTGGAAATATATCTATCTAGTGATAATTAGCTTCTTCGAGCTCTCAGTAGGTTTGTTTAGTATGGTAGAACATCTGATTGAGAGTTATATTAAGGATATCAAAGAGTATATTACAAGTTATTCATTGTTTGAGTTTGAAGGGTGTACCACAAAAGCTACTACGAATGATGAAATCACTAGTTTCGTGATTTCACTATACAACTTCCTTCATGGGTTTGGAAGATCAACTGAATTACTTTGGATTGTACTCAGCGTGTATTTAATGAATTATCTCATTGTTCGTATTAAGAAGATGAAGTTATATCACAATACAAGGAATTCTTTTCATTTACTCTTAATAACCACTTGGTTATGTCTCTTCATCTTTTGCTCAAATGCAATACAAGTTTTACGAGTTCTAAGTTTCTTCACATTTCAAATTGCATTAGCTGTGTACGCTTGTATGTTTGTGAGAACTTGCAATAATCTCAAACGTGCCTTATTACAGAGAGCTCTAGAACGACTGATACAACATGGAGCGAACAATATAGAGATGAAAGAATACAGATACTTCAAATACACAATCAATATAATCTGTTGGTTCAACCCTGTGTATTTGTATTGGACAGAGTCTTGTATTCATTCCGCGGTATAATATGAGTGTACTCATCAACCAAAGATGTTATTTTCCATTCAATATGCTTCCACATTTCT
>JABAAK010000012.1 GCA_014238775.1 Candidatus Paceibacter sp.
ATTTTTTTTATTTCTTTTTTTATATACTTCAACAGGTCTATTGAAACATCGTCTACAATTGGTCCGTATGGTATGTAACAATAAGTTTTTTTAAAAATGAGCGGATACACAACTATTTGAAAATAAGCTTTCGGTTTGCTGTCTTGATTTATTACAAATCTTTTTATTTTCCTTCCAACTGCTTGCTGCCACTTTCCATACAAAAATGATTGTGTGAAAGAAGTGTGTGAAAAATGTTTTGTTGGATCGAAATCAGATTCTTCTTTTACTTCTTTGATGGAAAAAATATTCACAGATCTAATGATAGATTATATGTTGTATCTATTCGAAGAATTCCAAAGAAAAAATCCGTCAAGATTATTGTCTACAACTGCTTGCTCTTGAGCGACTATGTCAACCAGTCTTTTTTGATATCCTCCACACCATGTGCATGTGTATCCCTGTATCCACGGTCTTAGTAATGAGTGAGGATAGTCTGTTCCGTTTTCTAAATTATAGTCGTCAATGTATTTTACTCCAGAGGAAACTGCGTCATAAACAATCTTATATTCGTGGTTGTTTGGGTATGCTATGCCATCATAGTTGTTTGGATATAAACTCGGATAAATCATAGGAGAGACATAGTCATAGTATGGTATAAATGAGCTCATTTTTTGCCCTATTCCTAGACCATTATCCCTTGCAGTAACCATTCCAAACAAATCAGCTGAAAGCTTTTTCTCTGGGTATTTTGATCGCAGTTTAGTTGATAAATGTTTATTAAACTCCTCTATAATACTTGCTTTTATTGGGTTTTTTCCAGATATTGGGTATGAGATATCATCCATATTTCCATCTGATGGGAATCGAACATAATCAATATTTATCTCATCAAATCCCAAATCATAGGCTTTACTTGATAAATCGACTGTATAATCCCAAATCACTCCAGCAGATGGATCCACCCAAGCTTTTCCTTTCCTATCTCTCCATATTTCCCCTTTTGTGTTTTTAACCGCTAGTCCAGGGTATTTTCTTACAAATTCTTGATCTTTAAATACTATTATCCTAGCGATAAGATATATACCGCGATCTTTTATTTGTTTAACTACCGAATGTATATCTTTTATTTTTTTACTTGGACTCGCATCTCTTATCGGTTTTTTTGGTGTATAAGCTAAAAAGCCGGAAACATCTTTTATGTCTATAACTATTGCATTATATTTATCACTTGCAGCTACTTTATCAATGAGTGAATTTCTTCTGGTAGCATATCCTGCTGTATAAGCTGTCATATATATCGCACGCACATCACTTGGATTAACTTCGGGTGATTTTTGTTTTTTTACTATTACTTCTTTGGCTTCTATTTGTTCAACTACATTTATTTTTTCTGTATTAAATAATTTTAACCTAGGTGTTTGAAGAGAAACATTTTGTGGTATTTTAAATGGGTTTTCTAAAATAAAATTTTCTTTTGCTATAGAAACAGACACAAAAGAAAAGTTAAAAAAGAGAAAAGAGAAAACAGTTGAAAAAATTATTTTTTTGATTATTTTTAACATATTGTAATTTTATCAAAATAGTATAAAAAAGGCAATTTTTAAAGAAAAACAGTTTTTGGAAGATTATTTTTAGAGATGATTCTCTAAAATACTCAAGATTTTGCTTTTTAGTTAGTGCTTTTTTAATCAATACTGTCGTTTTATCAAAATAATTTTGGTTTTTTGTGCGAATGGTAGGACTCGAACCTACGACCTCTGCATTATCAGTGCAGTGCTCTAACCAGCTGAGCTACATTCGCATTA
>JABAAK010000013.1 GCA_014238775.1 Candidatus Paceibacter sp.
AAGTTTTTTTGTTGTCATTACTGGAAAACCTTTTTTTAAATCAAATCTCATTTGCTTTGCAAACAGTGCTTTTGTTGATGAATTTCTGCCAACTCTTTTTGTACCATTTTTAACAACCTCTGAAAGAATTTGTAAATATTGATATTCTTGATGTTTTGTGTGTTTGTAAAAAAAAACCATAAACTAAGCGTTAATATTTTTTGTTATATTTTTATTAAAAGAGTCTTTATTAAAATTTTTTTCAATATGATAAAACACTTCATCTGGATCATTTAAAACAACAAATAAATTTAAAACATTTTTTCCGACTACATTATATTTTTCTTCTAATTGATTTTTTATAAAATCAACTAAAGGCATCCAAAAATTTTTTCCATACAAAATTATTATTGGTTTTGAAATTTTTCCTGTATTTGTGATTGTTAAAAGCATAAAAAGTTCATCCAATGTGCCAAATCCCCCAGGCATAAAAACAAAAATCTCAGAATAAACACGAAGTAAATACTTTCTTGTTCTAAAGCTGTCTACTTCAAAAGTATCTTCAAAAAATTTATTTTTATTTTGTTCTGACGGTATTGGTATGGTTATAGAAACAGAGTGTCCTGTACCCGTCTTTTTTTCACTCTCAAATGCCCCTTCGTTTGCATTTTTCATTATTCCTGGTCCTCCACCAGTCAAAACAGTAAAATCCCTAGACGAAAGGCCGGCACCTATTGCTTTTGCGTCTTCATAAAAATCAATTGACGATTTTGTAAACACTGGAATATTTTCACTGTGTGCACCAAGTATTACAACATACTTATTAAATTTTCTTAAAACCAAAAAACCAAAAAAAGTTTCAAAAAAAACTTTTGAAGATTGTTTTAAAATTTGTAGTATTGAAATTTTTTTCATCATTATTATTATATACAGGATTTTGCCAGGCTATATCCTGCATTTTCTGCTTCCTTTTTATTTTTAAAACTTATTTTATTTTTTTTGCTTATATTATTATGTCCATTACAGAATATTGGATAAAACCTTATTCCAGATTTTGATGCAAAAACAATGTCGGATTTGTTTAAAATAGTGTTGTCTATATTTATATCGCTTATTATTATTTGATTATTGTTTTTTGGCACATATACACTTTGTCTACCTATGAAAAATCCACAAACAGAGGCTGTAAAAATTGCACATATTGAATATATAATTAAGTTGCTTTCAGACATTATATTATATATACTATAAAATATGGCACATAGGAAAGCCGGAGGTTCGGCAAAAAACCTTAGAGATTCAAATCCTAAATATTTAGGTATTAAAAAGACTTGTGGTTCACCTATTTCTTGCGGGCAAATCATTATTAAACAACGAGGTACAAAATATATTCCAGGACGAAATGTCGGGGTTGGAAAGGATCATACTCTGTTTGCAAAAAAAGATGGCGTGGTTGCTTTTGCAAAAAAAAGAGCATTAAAATTTACAGGTCATTTTTGTGTAAAATCCATAGTGAATGTTGAGTAAAAAATTACACCCGTTAGTAGAAAAAATTTCAAATTTTTTAAAACTAAAAAACATAGAGCACCGTTTAGAAATCCACGAAGAAGAAGCAAAAACAAGTGAAGATGCATGTAGAATAAGAGGTGATTGTTCTTTGTCTGAGGGTGTAAAGGCTTTAATATTAAGATGCAAAAAAACAAAGAAAGGTGACAAATTTTTTGTACAAGTTTGTGTCTCTGGTGACAAAAGGTTTAATATCAAAAAATTAAAAGAAATATTAAAAGTGTCTGATATAAGATTTGCTTCCGAATCAGAACTTATAGAAATTACAGATGGAGTTCTTCCCGGAGGTGTTCCACCTGTATCAAGTGTTTTTTTTAACATACCTCTTTATGCTGATGAAAAAATTTTTTTAAATAACCGAGTTGTTTTTAATTGTGGAGACAGAAAAGCAAGTATATATATGAGCTCACCTGATTATAAAAAAGTTTTTATACCACAAACAGTTGATATAACAGGTGAATAATCTTTATTGACCCAAAGCTTTGGATGCTTTTTCAGTATCAGCAAAAAAGATTTCTTGTACTTTTGCTTCATTTGTTTGATTTTTAGACCACACTACCATTGCATTACTTTGTATTGCTCTGCTGTATGAAAAAGAAATAGGAGTTGTAAAATCAATTTCTTTGGCTTTTTTTACAGTACTAGCCAAATAAGAAAAAGATTGCGACGGCGACAATCCACCTGACAAAAATACTATTCCCCCAATTTCTTTTGGTACAAAATTTTCAAAAATATCAATTGTTTCATTTGCAACACTCTCTGCATCATCGTATATAAGTTCTGATCCAGAAACTACAAATGACGTTTTTAATATTAAGGAATCAAGTTGTACTTGCTCTGATTCAAGTTTTTTAAACAGTGCTTTAAATACTTTACAAAACACTTTTTTTGTTTCTGAAATACTATGATTACCGTCTCTCAATATTTCTGGCTCTATGATTGGTACAAGTCCGGATTCTTGTGAAATTTTTGCATATTTTACTAAATCGGACGTATTTTTATCTATTATTTCATCTGTAGGGAAAACACCTTCCTCAACAGAAAAAACATTTCTCCATTTAGTAAATTGTGCACCCATTTCATAATAACAATCGCACCTCTCTTTTAATCCATCAAGTCCTTTTGTATATAATTCAATATTATTTTTAGAAAATTTTTCAGTACTCTCATCTACTTTCACACCAGCAACCATATTATTTTCTTTAAGGAAATCTGCTACTTTTTTTGTATCAACCAATTGTTGATCTAATGTATCTTTGTATAAAATAACACCACTTATGTGTTTATTTAAATTGTTTGTTTCAAAAAGAATATTTCTGTACTCAGATATATTTTTTTGATTTGCTTCTACACCTAGTACCTTAAATCTTTTGCTAATTGTTTTGGTACTTTCATCTGCTGCAAGTATTCCCTTCCCTGTTTGAAAAATTTTTTGGATTGTCTTATTCATATTTCTTTTTTAATTATTAATAATACTTTTTTTGAAAATTCCATGCTTTTAAATATTATATCAAATTCACCAATACTTTTTATTTCTTTCTCAATGTAAATAAAACTTGAATCTATGTCTATTCCCAACAAAGACACAGCTTCTGCTATTTGTTTTTGCTTTATAGAATGAAACAACTTGTTGTTTTCATTTACTTTTTCTGTAATGGTTATTTGTTTTGGAATTTTTAAGAAAAGTTCTCTTATATATTTTTTATCTTTTATTTTATCCTCTTTTGTTTTTTTGTTTTTATTTTGTATGACTCCTAATTTAGAATCAGTAATCTCTGTCGCAAAACCGCCTGGTATAAGATTATTGTATGCAAACCCAGGTTTTACTTCTATTACCTCATCTTTTTTTCCTAAATTTTTAACATTTTGTTTGAGAATCACTTTCATAGATTATTCATTTATTTTTTTAATTGTAAAATTAAGCAATTCATCCCCAACATCATCAAAATGAAAAAGTTCATTATCATACTCAGGATTGTCGTATTTTATATCAACCTCTATACCTTTGTCTGAAATTGAAGATTTGTCGGGAAGCAACCAGTGTGCTGTGGTTAGTTTCAATGTTGATTTTTTTGCAATTGGTATTAATTCTTGTATAGAACCCTTTCCAAAAGTGTTTGACCCAATCAAAACAGCAGAAGAATGATATTTCAAAGCTCCTGCCAAAATTTCAGATGCAGAAGCACTACCATTGTTTACAATAATATAAATTTTTGGATTTATTTCTTTCGTCTTTCTGTTTCTGGATTTTTTGGTCGAATAAGTAACAAGTGATCCATCTCCGTTGTATTGATAAAGTATTGGTGTACCCTTCTCCACAAAAAAACTTGATATGTAAACAGCAACGTCTAGTATTCCACCAGGATTGTTTCTAAGATCTATAATTAATTTGTCCGTTTCTGAAGTATTAAATTTTTTCATTGCAGCATTAAAAAGTCTTGGTGTTTTTTCATTGAATGTGCTTATTATAATTACAAAAACCCCATCTACAATCTTATATTCTACGTTAGGTGTTTCAATAACACCTCTTTCCACTGGAATCTCAATAATTCCTTTTTCTCCTTTCCTTAAGATACTCAAAACAACAGTAGTTGATACCTCACCTCTTATTAATTTAGAGGCCTCATAAATTGATAAATCTTTTGTATCTTTCCCGTCTATTTTTATAATTACATCTCTGCTTTTTATTCCAGCTCTGTGCGCTGGGGTATTTTTTATTGGACTAATAACAGTTAAAACACCATTTCTGTTTCCGATATACACTCCAATACCCTCTATATCCCCAGTAATAATTTCTTTATTAAACTCAACAGATTCAACTGGTGGAAAAAAAACTGTATACGGGTCATCTATAGAGTGTGTCAATCCTTTTATGGAATGCCACAAAACTTCTTCTCTTGATGGTATTTTTTCTATAGATCCATCAATTTTTTTATCCACCAACCTTGGTTTTGGTACATATTCTTTTTCAATAGTTCTCCAAACTTGAAAAAATTCATTTAGCTCTATGTCTCCAAAGTCATCTGGTACACTATCTCTTATTATCGGTACATATCTTTCAATCTTTTCTTTTTGTGAATAAAGCTGGTTTGTATCATTGTTTTCTTTGTTTTGATTTCCTACAAATATACCTGTAAAAAAGGAAGCCGACATTAAAAAAATTACTATAGTAGAAAGTTTATTTTTATGCATAATTAAATTATAACATGTTATAATTTAATTATAAAAAGTATGTCTGAGAAAAAAATTAATTTATTTGATTCTTTAACAAGAACTAAAAAAGTGCTTTCCCCTATTAATAAAAATATAGTAAAAATATATTCCTGTGGACCAACATTATATAAAAAATCCCATATTGGGAATTTAAGAGGTTATGTTTTTGCTGATACATTAAACAGGATACTTAGAGGATATGGACACAAGGTAAAGCATGTTATAAATCTGACAGATGTTGGTCACCTTGTTTCAGATGGAGATTATGGTGAGGACAAAATAGAAAAAGAAGCAAAAGAAAGTAAAAAGGATATAGAAGAATTAATCACTGATTTAATCCGCATATTTAATTCTAATTTAAAAAGTTTACAAATACCCCTAGAAAGATATTGTTTTACCAGAGCAACTGAATATATCAAGGAACAAATACAATTAATTCAAAGACTTGAAAAAAAAGGATTTGCTTATAAAATAAGTGACGGAGTTTATTTTAATACAGAGAAATTTAAAAACTATGGCATGCTTGCTGGTTTAAACACATCCAAACAAGAAGAAGGAAAACGAGTCAAAATAAATAGCGAAAAAAAAGATTTACATGATTTTGCACTATGGAAATTTTCTACAAAAGAAGAAGGTAGGTTGCAAGAGTG
>JABAAK010000014.1 GCA_014238775.1 Candidatus Paceibacter sp.
AAATAATGACCCCTAAAAATGTAATCACTGCTTTGAATCAAGAAGACCTTATAAAAGACAAAATTCATTTCTTGGAGAACACACCTCACTCAAGAATAATAGTTTATGGGAAAAGTACAGATGATGTGGTTGGTATTGTAAAAAAACAAGATTTACTTTTTGCTTTTGTTAATTCTAAGGATAAAAAAGAAACTGTAAAAAAATGTGTTTCTAATATACCAACACTCTCACCTAAAATGACCATAAGAGCTTTGTTGAAAAAATTTCAAAAAATAAAGAAACATATTGCCGTAGTAAAAGATGATTTTGGAACTATTTTAGGAATTGTGACACTTGAGGATGTTTTGGAGGAGATAGTCGGTGATATTGTTGATGAGACAGACAAAAACATAGATTTACGTGTAGATGCTCGTATAAAAAATATAAAAACTGAAAAAAATTAAATTAAATTTTCTTTCACTATTAAAGATATTTTGCTTTTTTCTGCTCCCATACCAACTTCAGAAATAACTGATTGTATAACCCTACCCATATCTTTAATAGAAGATGCGTTGAGTTTGTTAATGTGTATAGAAATAATCTCTTTTAATTTTTGATCACTTATTTGTTTTGGAAGGTAGGCATTTAAAATATCTAACTCAGATTCTTCTTGTTTTATTAAATCACTTCTATTTGCTTGTGCAAATTGTTTAATAGAATCTTTTCTTTGTTTTGACAGTTTAACAATAATTTTTAAAAAACCCTCATCATCAATACCTGCGTCTGGTTTATTTCTTAAAGATACATTTTCGTTCATAATAGCTGCCTTTATGTTTCTCAAAGTGTTAAGTAATATAGGGTCTGATTGACTTTTTATTGCATCGGATATTTCTGTATTTAATTTTTCGTATAATTTCATATGTTTGTACTATAATACAAATATCATATGAAAGAAAGTAAACAAATACATTGGGAAAAAGAACAAATAGAATGGATTTACGAACACTTAAATACATCCAAAAAAGGACTAACAGAAGTTGAAGCAAAAAAAAGATTAAAAATATACGGAAAAAATGTAATAAAAAAACAAAAAGGGGTAACTTTAATCACTATATTTTTTAACCAGTTTAAAAGCCCTATCGCATATATACTTTTATTTGCTAGTGCTTTGTTGTTGTTACTGGGAGAGAGCATTGACGCAGGTTTGATTTTTTTTGTATTTGTAATTAACGTAATAATAGGAACAACACAAGAAGAAAGGTCTTCAAAAGCTTTTGAAAAAATAAACAAAATTAGAAAACACAAAGCGATTGTGTATCGTGATTACAAACTTAGATCTGTGGAATCACAAAATATAGTGCCAGGAGATATACTTTTTTTAAGAGAAGGACTTTTAATTCTTGCTGATGCCAGATTAATATCTGGTGAATCTATAAAAACAAATGAATCTTCATTAACAGGAGAGTGGCTTCCAGCATCAAAACACCCGATTGTTTTAACAGGTGAAAAAAGTATATCGGAGCACGTAAATATGGTTTGGAGTGGAACCAGTGTTGTAACTGGAGAAGGTTTTGCTTGTGTAACATCAACTGGGGAAAAAACTCAAGTTGGAAGTATTTCAAAAAAACTATCATCAATTGTTGGAACAGCTCCACTATCTATAGATATGAAAAAAATTTTAAGATTAATAGTGTCTCTTGTTGGTTTAAATTTATTTATTATATTTGTTTTTGGTGTATTAACGGAGAAATATAATTTATATGATCTTTTATTAACATCAACAGCAATTGCAATTGGTGCAATTCCGTCTGGGTTACCGGCCGCCATTACTTTAGTTTTGGCCCTAGGTATGCAGCAAATTTTTAAAAGAAAGGGATTGGTTCGTAATCTTTTTGCGGCAGAAACATTAGGTACAACAACTTGGATTTTGTCAGATAAAACAGGAACCATAACAAAAGGAGAAATGTCTTTTAGTAAATTCATTACAGAGAACAACACATATACAAAAAAAGACTTTTCAAAAAGTGAAGTAAAAAGTCTCTTATTTGCTTTACTTATGGGTACATCTTCAAAAATGATATGTGGACACGAAGCCCTCGGTAATAGAATGTTTGGAGAACCAATAGAACACGCAATAGCACAGGCGGTAATCGAGGCAAAAATAGACACAAATATATATTGTGAAGATGAATCTATTAGAACAGATTTTATACCATTCTCTTCAAAAAGAAAATTTTCTGCTGGTATTATGTATGACGATGAGATGGATGCAAAAAGAATGTTTGTAGTTGGGGAACCAGACACAATTATCTCAATGTGTAATTCAACAGAGAATCTTGGAATAAGAGAAAATCTAACAAAAGAAAAAATTCTCAAAATAAAAAACAAAATGGGAAAAGAAACATCGAACGGAGCTCGTGTTGTGGCAGTAGCCTCTGGAATAGTCGATGTAGAAAAATTTGAACAAAACAACAGGGAAGAATCTGTTAAAACAATATCTAAAAATATTAGTTTTCTCGGAATTATGAGTTTAGAAGATTTGATGCGTCCTAATATTAAAAACTCTATTTCAAAAATAAGAAAATCAAATATAAGATTTACTTTGGTTACAGGAGATAACAAAGAAACAGCTGGGTATATAGGAAAAGAGATTGGAATACTAACAGAAAACCATGACAGAATAATTGATGGGATTGAATTTGCAAAAATGACAGAGGATGAGATATATGAATCAGCAAAATATACACCAATTTTTGCAAAAATGTTACCAAATCAAAAATTAAGATTAATTAGAATTTTACAAAATAAAAAAGAGATAGTTGCTATGACTGGGGATGGTGTGAATGATGCAGCTGCATTAGAACAAGCATCCGTTGGTTTGTCATTAGCCGATGCAACAGAGGTAGCTAAAGAAAGTTCAGATATAGTTCTTTTAGAAAATAGTTTTGATACAATAAATGCTGCAATTTTAGAAGGACGTAAAATTATCATAAATCTTAAAAAAATCATTATATATTTGCTATCTACCGCATTCAGTGAAGCTATTGTTATAACTGGAGCAATACTCGCCGGGTTTGCATTACCATTAAAT
>JABAAK010000015.1 GCA_014238775.1 Candidatus Paceibacter sp.
CTTTTTTTAGCTTCTTTTCTTTGATGCAAGTAGTCCTCAAGCTCTTTATCAGTCTCAAACGCGAATCCATATATACTAGTCAAACTAGGTTTTGTTTCATCACCCCAATGAGAAGCTGAAATTCTGTCTACTATAAAAGATTTTGGAGAAACTTTTTTCATTTAATCTATGTGACCACCAGCACACAAATCTACAAAATCACCACTCCAAACAGCAGTAATCTTTTCTTTATTTTTAACTGCTTGGTCTATAAAAGATTTTTTATATTTATTATCACCAAAAAGTTCTCTAGCATTTTTTTCTTGCAATTCTTTTTGTGTAAATTTATCCCAAGAGGGAAGTATTTGTTGCATTTTCTCTGTTATTTTTGACATATCGTCCTCGGTAAAAGTCTTGCTTGTTTCTACATCATAAAAAAAACCATCATCAGTAGGAGGTCCATATACTAATTTTGCACCTTTATCTATTTCGACAACAGCTGCTCCGAGTAGGTGAGCTATTGAATGTCTTCTTTTTGTTAATCCGTCCATATTATTATTATTATTACACATTTTTTAATTCTTTAATCTGATTATCTAAAGCATCATCGTATTCTATTATAAGTGTTGGTTCATTATCTCTTTTGTTCATTTTTGCAGTTATGTTTACACATTTATTTACTACTATCAATTCTTCATATATATCAATCAAGTTATCCGCATCAAAACAAGCTACTTCAATAGTTTCAAATTCATCCTCAACGGAAAAAAATATCATCATTCCACCTTTTTTATTCTTAACTTTTTTTATCTTAGTTATAACTACGTTTACAGAAACATAATCACCAACTCTACTTTTTTTCTTTATATCTTCTATTTGAAATTCAGTGTTCTTATTATGTTTTGCTATCGGGTGTCCAGATATATATACACCTAACAAATTTTTTTCCCAAAATTGATTCTGACTTTCAGAGTCTTTTATCCCTTCCTCTACCAAAACAAGTTCAGTTGATACACTTGAACCAGAAAACAAGGTTTTTTGTTCTGATGTTTGTGTTTGTTTGAATTCTTTTTCATATTCAAGTAACATCCCTATGTTTTTCATAAATGTTGCTCTTGTACCAAATTCGTCCAAACCTCCAGAACATATCAATGCTTCAAGTGATTTTTTGTTTATAACTTTATAAGAAGACATTCTCTGTAAAAAATTTTTTAAATTACTAAACTTACCATTCTCTTGCCTTTCTTCTACAATAGCCATAGCAATTTTAGTACCTAAATTTTTTATACTTTTCAAACCAATTCTTATTGAATCTGTGTTTTCTTCTTCTACTTCATATGCATAAAAGCTTTTATTTATATCTGGTTTTAAAATGGGTATATTTAATTTTTTACATTCACCAAAAAATATAACAGATCTATCATAATTTTCAGCTTCAGATGTTAAGGCTGCTGCCATATAATCTGCTGTATAATTTGCTTTCATATATGCTGTCTGATAAGAAACCATTGCATAACTATACGCATGTGCTTTGTTAAATCCATATCCAGTAAAAGGTTCAAACAAATCCCAAACAGCAGACGCTTCACTTTTACTCATTTTTGAGTGGTTTACACACCTTTCTTTAAATTCAATTTCTTGTTCTGCCATAAGTTTTGGAATTTTTTTACCCACTGCCTTACGAAACACATCAACCTCCTTCCAGTCATAATTTGCAAGAGTTAGTGCTGTATAAAGTAAATCATCCTGATAAACAAGTAATCCATATGAATCTTTAAGGAAAGGTTCCATTTCTGTGTGGAAAGCCTTAGATGATTTTTGTCCATTTTTTCTTGCTATATATTCATCTATAATTTTTATAGGAACTGGCCTGTATAGAGCGATTATTGCTGATATGTCTGACAAGGTTTCTGGTCGTAGATTTTTAACAGTTTGTGTAACTCCTTCTCCTCCTAACTGAAATACGGCAACAGTTTTTCCAGAAGAAAGAAAATCATATGTTTTTTTATCATCTAATGGAAGAGTAGCTAAGTTTATATTTATTTTGAATCTTTTGTTTACTCTGTTTCTTGCATCAGCTAAGATGGCAAGGTATGAGATACCCAGAATATCAAATTTTAACAAACCAACTTCTTCAGATGAGTGCATGTTGTATTGTGTTATTGGTATAGGTTGGTCCAGTGTTTTTTTATCGTATTCTACTGGTATGTAGTTATCTAGATTATCTGGTGCGATTAAAACACCCGCTGCGTGTTTTGAGATATGTCTTACATTTCCTTCAATTTTTTTTGCAGTTTCTATAATCTTTTTTGGAATTTCTTGTGCACAAAAATCTGTAAGTTCTTTTGATTCTTCTAACGCTCTGTCAATAGTCATCATGTGACCTTGATCTCCAAAAGGTATTAATTTTGCAATTCGGTCACCAACAGTATATGAAAACCCCATAGCACGAGCAACATCGCGTACGACAGCTCTGGCACTCATGGTTCCAAATGTTCCAATCTGTGCAACTCTTTCTTTTTTAAAAGTTTTAAATATAAAATTTATAACATTATTTCTTTTGTCGTCTGCTATGTCTATGTCTATATCTGGTGCTGAAGGTCTATATGGATTTAGAAATCTTTCAAAGGGTATTTTATATTTTAAGGGATCTACATTACTTATAGAGAGTAGATATGATATCAATGATCCTGCAGCAGAACCTCTGGTCATTGTGAGTATGTCGTTTTTGTGCATATAGTCGACAATGGTGAGAATAGATAGGAAATAAGGGATGTATTTTTTTGTTTTTATAATATCAAACTCTAATTTAATTCTGTCACGAACCTCTTTTGAGTCCTTTATATATACATGGTTTTTTATTGCGTTTTCTATCAGAAAAGCAAATTCATCCTCACAGTTGTCTTTGTGTTTTAGTTTTACTTCTGGAAAAATCCAATTTCCAAATTCCAAATATTCTTCTGTTTTTTCATAAATTTCCTCAAGTGAATCAAATGCTTCTTTGTATTTTGTTTTGTAGTTTTTAAGATCCATAAAAGAAAAATCATAATCAAAAAGTTCTTCTTCTTTATTTGACAATTGATTTTGTTTGATTCTAATTACAACATCTCTAATAGGTTTGTCTTCTTTTTCTAAATAAAAAACTGGATGTTGTAGTATAGTTTTTATTTTTGTGACATTTCCAAAAGAAACAAGCGAGTCAGTATGTGTTATCGGGGAAATGCCAATATATAAATCATCTCCAAATGCCTGTTTGTGTTTTTTTAATTTTTCTTCTGCTGCTTTGAAATTTTTTTCTTTTATTTGAGTTTCTATAATTGAATTTTGAAACGGTATAATCTGTATCAATCCGTCTGTGTGTTTTAACATTTCGTCTTCACTTATGTTTGCTGTGTTACTATTTAAATCACTTTGTGCTTTGTTTATTACTTTAATTAGATTTTTATAACCATTGTTGTTTTTTGCAAGCAAAATAGTGTGTGGTTTTACATTTGTTCCGTTAGATAAATATATAGACACTCCGAGAACAGGTTTAATTTTATTTTTTTGACATTCTTTGTAAAAATCTACAGCACCATACATGTTTGAAATATCTGTGAGTGCTAAAAAACTACAATCCAGTTCTTTTGCTTTTTTAATTATATCTGGTATTTTTATTGTTCCATTTAAAAGAGAATAATGACTGTGTAGATTTATGTACCCAAAGTTTTGGTATTTCATATAAGAATAGTATACCTAATCAATATTTGGAGTTATTATATTGATAATGAAATATATTGTTGGAATCGATGAAGTTGGAAGGGGAAGTGTTGCTGGTCCTGTCGTAGTTGGTTTGTGTTTGATAATCAAACACAAACCTGCAATAGAAATTTTAAAAGGAATAAAAGATTCAAAACAATTAAATAAAAAACAAAGAAACGAGTGGTTTTTAAAACTCAAACATGCAGAAAAAAACAAAATATTATTTTGTGCTACCTCCTTTGTTTCTTCTGAAATAGTAGATAAAAAAGGAATAATATATTCTCTAAGAAAAGCAACAAACAGTTGTCTAAGAAAAATTAAAACATATAGACCAGAATCCCTATATGTGTTGCTTGATGGAACACTTATAGCACTAGACCTTTATACACAGAAAACAATTATAGGTGGAGACAGGACTGAAGTTGCTATATCTGCTGCATCTGTGTATGCAAAAGTAAAAAGGGATTTGTATATGGATTCTTGCTCTTTAAAATATGCTAATTATAATTTTGACAAAAATAAAGGTTATGGTACCAAAACACACATACAAGCAATAAAAAAATATGGATTATCCAAAATACACAGAAAAACATTTTGCACCAAATTCTAGATAAAAATATAGTTGATTTTTTTTATATACTAGTTATAATATAAGTATGTCAGTTAGAATGAGAATGACCAAATCAAAAACAGGTTCAAGACGTGCACACCACGGAGTTAAAAACCTATCGCATTGTAATAATGTAGATGGACTTTGTAAATCACACAGAGTGTCTTTGGACGGTAAATACAAAGGTAGAGTTGTTATAGATCAATCAAAAAGAGAAGAAAGGATTAAAAGAAGAAAAGAAGAAAAGAAACAAAAAAATCAACCAAAAGATGAAACTAATGTTGAACAAAATGAGGTTATTGAAAACAAAACTAATTTAGATCAAGAATTGAAAGTATAAATTTAAATTTGCATATTTGGTTCTTTTAAAAATATATGGCTTCTAAAAGATACACAACAAGAGAGACTGTTTTACAAGCCTTATTTGAAGATGAATTTCACAACAAGAATTTTATTTTTGAAAATCTTATCAAAATTTTTGACAGGATTAATGAAGAAATTAAAGATTTGTCTGCAGACAAATCGTACGGCGAAATTTTAATAAAGGGGATTACAGCAAAAGTAGAAGAAATAGATAAAATTATAGAATCGGTAGCAACAAATTGGTCTATAGACAGAATGCTCGCAGTGGATAGAAATATACTCCGAATTGGGTTGTTTGAAATGTTATTTGGGGCTGAATTTGGTACACCACCAAAAGTAGCAATAAACGAAGCTATAGAATTGGCTAAAACTTATGGTGGAAACCAAAGTTACAAATTTATAAATGGAGTATTAGGAAAGGTGTATACCGAGACATCTAAGGAAGAAGAAACCAAGATATTACCTAAAAAAAATGTGTATGCTGTTGGTGGTTTGGTATATACAAAAAAAGACAATATTTTTCATTTTGCTTTTGTAAAAGATATTTCAAATAAATGGACACTTCCTAAAAAAACAATTGAAAAAACTGACGATGTTGTGTCTGCCGTTGTAAGTTGTGTTCAAAGTGAACTAGGGATTTTAAAACCAACCATAGTAACTGAAGTAGAAAATATTTCTTTTATTTCACATCCACCAGAAGGTGTTGTGAGGAAAGAAGTTAAATATTTTTTAATGTATTCAGAGTTTCAAGATTTAAAATTACATAAATCAGAAGGGTTGACCGAAGCTAAGTGGATTGCTTTTGATGATGTTGATCAAATAAAAAAATACAAAGATTTGAATTCTATAATAAAAAAGAGTATTGAGATTGTAAAGAAAACTAAAATAAGCATTTAATTTTATATAAAATGAATATCAATGATAACACACAAACCCAAGATTTTAACAAATTAGAAGAAAATATTTCTTATACGTTTTTGGATAAAAAATTATTACAAGTAGCTATTACTCACAAGTCTTTTGTAAATGAGAACACAGGGTACACACACAACGAAAGAATGGAATATTTCGGAGACACTGTTTTACAGATGTGTATTACTGAACACTTATACAAAACATGCACAGATTTAGATGAAGGTGTAATGTCTCTAATAAGGGCATCAGTAGTAAATACAAATTCATTATATAAAGTTGCAACTAAACTGGGATTAGATAAATTTGTTTTAACTTCAAAAGGTGTAAATGTGTCTTTAAAAAGTGGGTTCATAGTTTTATCAAACATAGTTGAAGCCATAATAGGAGCTATTTATTTAGACGGAGGTATTGATGCATCAACTAAATTCATAGAGAAAAATTTCTTTAAAGAAATTGATTTATTAATTAGGTCGAAAGATTGGCAGGATCCAAAAACTCAACTACAAGAATTAACCCAAAAAAAACATAAATGTATTCCACAGTATGTGGTTACAGACGAATCAGGTCCTGATCACAAAAAAAAGTTTACTATAGATGTTTTAATAGAGGGCAAGAAAATAGCCAGTGGTGCCGGTGATTCAAAAAGAAATGCCGAGTTTGTGGCGGCCACTGAGGCAATTAAGAAGTATAATTAATTTATGCGATTAAAATCTTTAACTTTAAAAGGATTCAAATCTTTTGCAGAAAAAAAAGAGATTGTGTTTAGTGATAAAATTGTAGCTATTGTAGGACCAAATGGTTCGGGAAAATCAAATATTACAGAATCATTCCGATTTGCTCTAGGAGAGCAATCTATGAAAATATTACGGTCAAAAAAAGGAGAGGATTTAATATATCACGGACACCAAAACACATCTTCACAAGATAATGCAAATGTAAAACTTGTTTTTAATAACAGTGACGGATTTTTTTCTACTGTAAATTTTAATGAGCTTATTATAGATAGGACAGTATACAAGAATGGAGAAAATGAATACAAATTGAACGGCACATCAGTTAGATTAAGAGATATTTTAGAAATTTTGGCTCGGGTGAATATAGGTCCGACAGGCCATCATATAATTTCGCAAGGCGGAGCTGATAGGATTTTAAACGCCACACCAGAAGAAAGAAAAGAAATGATTGAAGACGGTCTTGGGTTGAAACATTTACAGTACAAAAAAATTGAAAGTGAAAAAAAAATCAAAAGAACAACAGAAAATATTGAAAAAGCAACCGGATTGGCACGAGAGGTAAAAATCCACCTTGGTTTTTTAGAAAAACAAGTTAACAAACACAAAAGAGCAGAACAATTAAAAGAGGAATTAATAGAAGCTTATAAATATTTTTTTTTAATTCAAAAAAAATATATATCACATTGGACAGAAAAATATAATAAACAACTTTTTCACTCAAAAAATATTGATGCAGATTTGTCTAAAAAAATTGAAGACTCTAAATTAAGTAAAGAATTAACAGAAATCATCCAAGAATACAAAAATAAAAATATTAAGGTTGAAAATGAATTATCAGAATTACGACAAGAAAAAGACAAAATCTCAAGAGAACTCGGAAGGCTTGAGGGAAAAAAAGAAACAAGATTTGAAAACAAACTTGATACAGATCAAAATAATTTATACTTAAAAACAAAAGATGTTTTGGAAGCTCATAATAAAGTTTTTAAAATTATCGATTTACATACTAAAACCACAGATTTGGATGAGTTTAAGAAAGCAGTTTGTGAAATAAAAGATATTCTATTAACTCTTTCAAATAAAGATGAAGAGTGTAAACAAGAATCACAAGAAGAAATCCTGAATATAGACAAGGAGATAGAAGAAAAAAAGAAAGAAATGGCTAAAATAGAAGAAAAAGAATCTTTGTGTATTAAAAATTCTACTGATATTTTAAAAGGACAAGAGGAAGCAATAAAAAATGCACATATAAAAGAAATACAAATGCTTGATTTGTTATCTAAAAAAAATAAAAATGACAGAGAAATAAGTGACTGCAATAGAAACATTGATCAATTAAAACGAGACCTTTGTGAATATAACCAAGAGAAAACTGAATGCATGGCTTTGGTCGGTGTGGAGTGTGATTCTGTAGTTTCTTCTTCTGAAGAAATGGATTTGTTGGACAGAGAAAAAATTTATGATTTTAAAAAAGGGCTTGAAAGATTAAAAATAAGACTTGAGGAGATTGGCATTGGGTTAGATGATTCTACATTAGAAGAATACAAAACAACAAAAGAAAGGTGTGAGTTTTTGGAAAAAGAAATTTTAGATTTAAGAGAAAGTATAAACAGTCTAAAAGAAACAATAAGTAGATTACAATCTGAAATAGATGATAAATTTAAAAAAGGCGTAGCATCTATAAATAAAGAGTTTGAAAAACTATTTAATATTTTGTTTGATGGGGGAACAGCAGCTATAAAATTAATAAAAGTTCAGAAAAAAATTAAAAGTTTTGATGAGGGAGAGGATCCAAAATTTGACGAAAGAATAGGAATAGATATTGTTACATCTCTTCCACAGAAAAAAATAAAAGAACTTGAACAATTATCTGGAGGGGAAAGGTCTTTGGTTTCTATTGCTTTATTGTTTTCGCTGTCACAAATAACACCCCCTGCATTTATGGTTTTAGATGAGACTGATGCAGCTCTAGACGAGGCAAACTCAAAAAAATACGGAGATATGCTTGAATCCATGGCAAAAACCACACAATTAATAGTAGTAACACACAACAGAGAAACAATGTCTCGTGCGGATGTTATATATGGACTTAGTGTTAATCAAAAAGGATCTTCAACACTTCTTTCTGTCCGGTTTGATGATGCTGTAAAAATAGCAAAATAATAATATGAAGGCGCACAGAAAAAATAAAATCCCATTATCTGTAAAAAAAAGTTATTCTGGTTTAGGACTTTTCGCCGATGAAAATATTAAAAAAAAATCATTTATAATTGAATACTATGGTCCAATAATTACAACTGAAAAATCTTTGTACGTAGGAGGTAAATATTTGTTTGAGATAAATAGTAAATGGGTTATAAATGGTTCACCTAGATATAACAAAGCAAGATATATTAATCACTCCTGTGTTCCAAATTGTGAAACAGATGTAAAAGATAAAAGAGTATATATATATGCAACAAAAAATATTAAAAAAGGGAAAGAGCTTTCTTATGACTATGGTAAAGAATATTTTGATGAGTATATAAAAAACAAATGTAATTGTCCAAAATGCAAAAAAATAAAAAAGAAAAAATAAGTTTTATTATTTAAAACAAAATTTATTTATAAATTGAAACGCCTTCTGATTGAAGTTTTTTAATTTTATTAAAGCTACCACCATTGTTATATTCCCCAGCGGTGTTGTTTGATTTGATTACCCTGTGACAAGGTATTTTTTTATCTTTGTTTTTTCTCATTATACTACCGACTGCTCTGTATGCTTTTTTATTTCCTGATTTTTCTGCAACTTGTTTGTATGATAAAGTTGAACCTTTTTTGATTTTAGACACAACAAAAAGCACTTTTTTTTGAAAATTATTCTTATTTTCATTAATCATTATATGTATTATAATATCCATATGGGAATAAAAGATTTTTTAATTAAAAAACAACTGGAAAAACAGTTAAAAAATTTACCAGAAAAACAAAAAGAAGCTATACTTCAGATGGTAGAAAAAAATCCAAAGTTTTTTAAACAACTTAATGATGAAATTAATGAAAATGTCAAAAACGGACAAGATAAGATGCTTGCGTCTATGTCTGTAATGAAAAAATATCAATCGAAATTTCAACAATTAATGCAACAATAATATGGATATAATGACATCAATTATAGAAAACTTTGCTATCACTTTACTTGGCGGTGTGTCTGTGGTGGCAATTGTTTTTTATTTTTATTTTAAATTACATCCAGAGGAAATGGCATGTGCTAAATTACAAGGTTTAATCTATAAAATTTTGCGTATTGGAATGTTTTTGGTTTTTTCTATAGCGGTTTTTAATATATCTTTATATTTATATGATGGAAATATTTCAAATTCATTTGAATACTTTATAAAAGTTTTAGTTGTTTTAGTTGTGTTTAGTTGTTCAATCTTACTAACAAAACATATTATCAACAAAGAAGTTTTGGTACCCATCATTGTTGGGTGTTGGCAATTTTTAGCACTTTTTCATTTTTTTGTTAATGTAGCAGGTGTGAGTGTTATGAATATATCGGCATTTCTATGGTCTATTTTTGCATTATTATCTACTATTGCAATAACGTTTGGAATTTTCTTTTCAATATTATATTTTATCTCACACATAAATAAAAAAGAGAAATAGCATGATTTGGAACACAAAAAAACAAAACAAAAAAATTTTTATTTTTTATGGAGATCCAAACACAGATTCCTCAACCTCACTAATTTTGAATGCGTATACTGAAGGGACAAAAACATCCAAAACACACGATGTAAGAGTCACAAAATTATCAGATATGAAATTTAATCCATCACTTGAGAAGGGGTATAAGGAGATACAACAACTTGAACCAGATTTAGTAAAATTTCAAAATGATATAAAATGGGCAGATACAATGGTTTTTATTTACCCAAACTGGTGGTGTGCCATGCCAGCAAAAATGAAAGGAATATTTGACAGAGCTTTTTTACCAGGATTTGCGTTTAATTTTAAAAAAGATTCTTCTGGAAGTAGAACTAAATCTTTAATACCTTTGTTATCAGAAAAATCAGCACATATTTTTATATGGTGTGGATCTTATTCTCCATCAGAGACAAAAAGAAAAATGGGAGATTATTCTAACGAACTTGCAAGAGGGATTTTAAAGTTTTCCGGTGTCACACCTGTGCTTGTAGATTCATTTGGGCCAAGTAGTGCTCCAGATAAGAAAAAAGAAAAATGGTTTAAGAAAATTAAAAAATTTGGAAGTCTGGGGGTATAAATTATGTCTTTGTCTATTGGAATAGTTGGATTACCAAATGCTGGAAAAAGCACTCTTTTTAATACACTTACAAATCATTCTGTACCTATGGAAAATTATCCATTTTGTACAATCGATCCGTCTGTTGGTGTTGTGTCTGTACCAGATTCTCGTTTAGAAAAATTATCAGAATTTTCTAATTCAAAAAAAACAATAAATACAACGGTTTCCTTTGTAGATATTGCTGGACTTGTTTCAGGTGCTTCTTTGGGTGAGGGTTTAGGTAATGAATTTTTATCACACATCAAAAGTACAAATGCCATAGCACAAGTAATACGTGTATTTGACTCAAAGGACATAATTCACACGGAAGGAGATATATCACCATTAAGAGATTTAGATATAATCAGTACAGAATTATCATTGTCTGATTTATATATAATAGAGAAACATTTATCAAAAATAGAAAAAGACTGTAAAAAAGGTGAAAAAGAATCACTTTTTGAAAAAGAAGTGCTTATAAAAGCAAAAAAAGATTTAGAAGAAAATATAAAATTAAATGAAAATAATTATGAAAAAGAAGAAAAGTCTGTCTTTAGTAAATTAGGTTTAATAAGTAGCAAGCCATTTTTATATGTTTTAAACACATCGGTTTCAGAGAAAAAAGATCCCTTAAACAAAAATAAATATGAAAATATAATTAAATATTTCAAAGATAAAAAACTAGATTACATAGAGCTTGATGCAAAAACAGAACATGAAATAAAAGATGAAACCGATTCTGCAGAACTTAGAAAAACTTTTGAAATGGATGCTTTTGGGGTAGAAGTTTTTATACAAAAAGCATATAAAATGTTAGAACTCATAACATTTTTTACAACCGGAGAAGAAGAGACGCGTGCGTGGACTATTAAAAAAAATACAAATATAAAAGATGCTGGTACAGCAATACACGAGGATTTTAAAACTAAATTTAAAAAAGCAGATGTTATAGGTATAGACACTTTGTTAAAACAAGATTCGTATGCAAAAGCAAGAGATGCAGGTCTGGTAAGAATAGAAGGAAAAAATTATGTTGTGTCAGATGGCGATGTGGTGGTTTTTAAGATATGATACAATCTTTTTAATATGAAAAACGCACTTTTTTCAAAAACAAAAATTATAGCAACACTTGGTATGCCTATTATAGACATTAAGATAATGGAAAAATTAATACTTGCTGGTGTTGATGTGTTTAGAGTTAATTTTTCGCACATAAGCGACGAAAAAACTATTAAAAAAATAATTTCAAACTTAAATATATTAAATAAGAAATATAATCACAATGTTGCTTTGTTAGGTGACTTACAGGGTCCGAAATTAAGAATAGGTAAGGTTTTAGAAGGTACAACTCTTGTATCTGGTAAAAAGATAATTGTAACTTCCAAAGAAATTATATCAAATGACAAAATTTTATCTGTATCATATAAGGATTTATATAAAGACTTAAAACCCAAACAACGAATACTAATTGACGATGGAAATATTGTTTTGGAAGTGATAAAAAAAAATAAAAACAAAACACTTGAATGTGTGGTGATTTATGGTGGGAATTTGAAATCAAACAAAGGTTTTAATTTACCAAACACAACCACATCACTAGATGTTTTGACGAAAAAAGACAAAAAAGACTTGAAATTAATTATTAAAAATGATTTTGATTTTGTTGCACTTTCTTTTGTTAGGTATGCAAAAGATGTTCGTTATTTAAAATCAATATTAAAAAAATACAAATCAGATCTTTTGATAGTATCAAAAATAGAAAAACCAGAAGCTTTAGAAAATATAGATGAAATAATTGAAGAATCTGACGTACTAATGGTTGCTCGTGGGGATTTA
>JABAAK010000016.1 GCA_014238775.1 Candidatus Paceibacter sp.
ATTTGTCTGTCCATCTGTGTATACAAGTATAAAAGGGTTTGGATTATTGTCGTGGCTAAATCTTGGATTTCCAGCGGTTGGTGCTATTGCTGTATTTGCATTATCTGTGTCCTTTGTCTGTGATCCATCTGTTTCTGTTTTGACACCATAGGATTCTCTGGACGTGTTTGTAATGATTGCAAATTTGTAAGCAGCGTCGCCTACTGTCGTTGAATCATAAAATCCGATTTGACCAGAAACTGATGGGGTTGATGGAATAGCAGTTATTGTAACCTTCAAACCTTTTATTGTAGCTCTTGATCCGACAGACAAATCCAAATCTGATGATGTGATGTCAGCAGAATCATCTACATCAAGAATAAGTGCAGGTGATGCTGATGAAACATCTGCCGGTACTGCCGGGTCTGTGGCTGTTACTGTAATTGAATTTGATCCAACACTTAAATCACTTTTACCTATTATAAAAGAATATTCACCATCGGTGCTCACTCCATCACAATCGGTTCCATTTGCTGTTACAGTAGAGTTTCCACTTGTGTCTGTTATAGTTGTACCAGAAAGAGAAACCGTAACAAGTGAACCAGATACTGCACAACCTCTTATAGTTGTGTCTTTTAATTTTATTTTGTTATCTGATTCACCAGCGGTGTAAGCAGAACGAGAATCATCTTGTGAAGCTGCAAGCGAGGGTGCTCGTGGAACTGCAGGCACTGTCGCTTCTGCTACTGGTATGTTATGTAAAAAAGGATTAAAAATTAATGAAAGTACGACAAAAAAAGACAATAAATTATGACTTATTTTGTTTATTTTTGAAAAATTAACTGTCTTTATTTTATACATTTATAATAAAATTATAGCACAACTAAAAAATATATTGCAATCCAAAAAAATCATACAGAAATGGTGTTTTTAATATATAAATGGCTGTTTTTCTGTTCACAAATAAATACAATACTATATATACATATGTTTAATCTTGTAAAATATTTTGTAAGAAAAATTCAAAAGAAATTTTGTGAACACGATTATGTGATAATTGCTATTTTAGGTTTTATTGATTCTTTAATATCTGTCATTCCGCTGGAATTTTTAATAAGCGGATACACAATAACCCATACAAAAATAAAAATTTTAAAAATAATTTTGGTGGCTGCTTTATTTTCTGTACTCGGTTCTGTAATTATATATATTTTAGGATTATATGGTTTTGACTTTGTTTATAGTATTTTAGATTCTTTTGATGTAGTTATCAATAATAACAATTTGCAGAAAATAGGAAACAGTGTTGTTTTTTATATAATTGTATTTTTGTTTTTGTTTTTACCTTTTACACCTGGCTTGATATCTGTATTTACTGCAGGTTTGTTACAATCAAATCTTTTTTTTGTGATTCTTATAGTTTTTTGTGCTAAATTTTTAAAATATTTAGCTTTTGTTTTATTTACCCAGATACTTTCTCATTCTATTTTCAAAAAAATAGACAACATATATATAAAAATATTAGTTGCATTACTTTTTTTAGCTGGGTTGTATTATGGTTTCTCTCAATTAAATATTTTAGAAAATTTTTGAATTACCCTATAATTTTTTTAAGAGAATCTTTTAAAAGTTTTGGGTTTGTTGAGCCTTGTGTTTTTTTCATACCTTGTCCAATCAAAAATTGAAAAACAGATTCATTGCCGTTTCTTATTTGTTCTACTACACCCTTGTTTTCTTTGACTATTTCTTCTGCCAATTTGTTTATACTTTCCTCATCAGACTGCTGATATAGTGATTTTTCCTTTGCAACAAGGGCTGGAATGCCACCAAACTCTGAAATATATACCAATATATCCTTTGCCCCACGGGAAGAAATTTCATTTGAAGTAAACATAGACACCACTTCCGCAAGCACATCTTTATTTATATTTGTATAAAACAGATTTTGAAATTTATCAATCAATGCTATAGAATCTGTTGTCAAAAAATTTACTAGTATCTGAGAATTTTCTTTTTTAAACTTTGGTATAGACACAACATCAAAAAACAATTTCAAAAGCTTGGTATTATGTAACAAAGTTTCTATGTCGTTTTGTTTTAGTTTAAAATTTTGCTTTAAGTTGTTTCTTATGTCTTTTGGTAGATCTGGCAGATTTTTTTTAATCTTTTCAAAAGAAAAATCCTCAATCAAAGATAATTTAAATTTTGGAATATCTGGATCTGGAAAATATCGATACTCGTGTGAAGATTCTTTTTTTCTTTGAGATTCTGTTTTTATTTTATTTTCATTCCATCCCCTAGTCTCCTGTGTCACTTTCATATTATCTTCGAGTAGTTCTGTTTGTCTTTTAATTTCATACTCTATTGCTTTTTTTACAACTTTTATTGAATTTAAATTTTTTATTTCAGTTTTTGTACCAAGTTTTTTATCATTTGATACAGATATATTAACTTCGACTCTCATTTCTCCCCACTCCATACGAGCCATACTTACATCGAGAATTTTAAGAATCAGTTGAAATTCTTCAACAAACGAAACAGCTTGTTCTGCACTAGTAATCACTGGTTCAGTAACAAGTTCCATCAGTGGAACACCAGAACGATTATAATTCACAAGGCTTTCCCCAGAATCTATGTGTATGTTTTTTGCTGTATCTTCTTCAAGATGTATTCTATTTATTTTTACATCCCCTATAATCCCTCCAGACACAAGTGGATATTTGTCTTGAGATATTTGATAACCTTTCGGTATGTCTGGATAAAAATAATGCTTGCGATCAAATTCTGTAAAGTCTGCAAACTTGCCATCAATTGCCGCTCCAACTTTTAAAACTTTTTTTATTGCTTCTTTTTGTATGTATGGCATCGCACCAGGGTATCCCATACACACTGGACATACCAAACTGTTTGGTTTTTTTTCGTTCGGATCATTTTTACACCCACAAAAAAGTTTACTGTTTGTACAAAGTTCTGCGTGAATTTCAAGTCCTATAGTTGGTGTATACATATAGATATATTAGCATTTTAAAAAGGTTGTTAAAA
>JABAAK010000017.1 GCA_014238775.1 Candidatus Paceibacter sp.
CAATATTATGTAATAAATGTTGAGGTTAGTTCAGCTTCACATCCATTTTTCACAGGAGAAGAGAGAATTATAGACACAGCGGGACGGGTAGAAAAATTCAACAGAAGGTTAAAAGCAAATAAATAACTTTTGTTTATTTTTTATACATGAAAGATTCTATTTTAAAAGAATTTCAAAACAACCATAAGACTGCTTTTTTAGCAAATCAATATATTCAACTTAAAGAGGAAAGAGAAGAGATTGTAAAATTAAACAAGGAAACTGATATGGGAGATTTGGTAGAGGAAGAATTAAAATCTTTTGATATTAGATTGTCTGATTTAGAAAAACAAATGATATCTATCTCAGAAAAAGAAAAAGTAGAAGAAAAATCTCCAAATGAAATTATCCTTGAGGTTCGCGCTGGCGCTGGTGGGGACGAAGCATCTATTTTTGCAAGAGATTTAACACAAATGTATGAATTATTTTCTGAATCTTTGGGGTACAAATTTAAAAAAATCAATATATCCAAAAACAACATAGACGGGTACAAAGAAGCGGCTTTTTCTGTAAAAGGAAAAGGTGTATATGAAAAACTACAATATGAAACTGGGGTGCATAGAATACAGAGAGTACCTGTTACAGAAAAATCTGGACGGATTCACACATCCACTGCTTCTGTTGCTGTTTTGCCAGTAAGAAAAAAAACAAATATCGAAATAAATCCAAAAGATATAAAATTTGATTTTTCAAGGTCTGGAGGTGCTGGAGGTCAAAATGTAAATAAAGTAGAGACTGCGGTAAGAGTTATACATTTACCCACAGGAATTGAGGTTAAATGTACAGAAGAAAGAACTCAACAAAAAAACAGAGATCTTGCAATGCAAATACTACAAGTGAATCTAGAAGCAAAAAAAGAAAAAGAAGAGACAGAAAAATGTGCATCAATAAGAAAAAACCAAGTTGGAACAGGGGATAGATCAGAGAAAATACGAACATATAATGTAATGCAAGACAGAATAACGGATCACAGAATAAAAAAAAGCTGGTTTGGTTATGAGAAAATTGTAACTGCGGGCTGTATGGGAGATATTCCAGAAGCATTAAATAAATTTAATTTAAAAGAAGAGTAAAATTGCATAGAGGGTTGTTATATGGTAATATTTTAAAAATGGAAACAAAATCAATAGAGGAAATCAAATTAGAGTTAGACACAATCGGGGCAAAATATGCGCTAACCAAAAGGCATAGGCACCCATCTGTCGCAAAAAACATGGTAAATAAAAAAGGGGAAAAAGAAATATTCGATTTAGATAAAACATCAAAACAAATTAAAGAGGCTGTAGACTTTTTACTAAAAACAATATCAAGTGATCAAAAGGTTTTGTTTGTAACATCAAGAAAAGAACTAGAGACAATTCTGAAGGAAACAGCAGAGAGTATAAAAATGCCTTATGTAATATCAAGATGGATAGGGGGCACACTAACAAACACATCAAAAATAAAAACAAGAATAGAACATTTACAAAAACTAAAAAAGGAAAAACAAGATTTGTCTTGGGAAGATAAATATACAAAAAAAGAATGTGTTATGTTTGAAAGAGAACTCAATAAATTAGAAATGAGGTTCGGAGGTCTTTTAAGTTTAACAGAGATTCCTAGAGCACTTTTTGTAATTGATCCAAAGAAAGAATATATAACAGTAAATGAAGCAAATTCTATGAATATACCTGTTGTTGCAATAGGAAACTCAGACACAGATGTGTCAAAGATAAAATACCCAATAATCACAAATTGTAACAGTGTAAAAACAATCAAGTATATTCTTGAAATGCTAAAAACAAACAGAAAAGCGTAATATGGTGTCTTTTGACGATGTTAAAAAATTAAGAAATGAAACAGGTTTGTCCATAGGACAGTGTAAAAAATCTTTAGAAGACTCAAAAGGAGATTTTGATAAAGCCAGGGAATTATAAAGAAAAAAGGGAACAATGGCAGCAGAAAAAAAAGCCGACCGAGAACTTGGTGCTGGGGTTATAGAAGCATATATACACAATACAAAAACAGTAGGAACTATGATAGAACTATTATGTGAAACTGATTTTGTGGCAAAAAACAAAGAATTTTCAGAACTAGCATATTCTATAGCAATGCACTGCACCGCAATGAAGCCGCAATTTGTTTCTGTAAAAGATATCTCAGACGAGCAATTAAACAATCTAAAAGAAGAACTTCTTTCTGATTTAAAAGACAAACCTAAAGAAATACAAGAAAAAATTTTAAAAAACCAATTGGACTCAAGATTATCTGAGAATGTACTCACAAATCAAAAATTTATACAAGACGACACACAAACAATACAAGAATTATTAGATAATGCAACACACAAATTTGGAGAAAGAGTTGAAATTGGAAGAATGAAAAGGTTTTCTATAAATTAATAAACATGAATCTATTTATTGTTTTTTTTGGGAGTATACTAATCCTTTTTTTTATATACTTATTTTTTCTTTTAATAGAGAATGTGTTTAGTTTTGGGTTTATAAAAAAAATTAGAAATTGGGCGAACCAAGAAGTAACATATATATATGAAATGACTCATTATATATATGATGTAATTTTACTTAAAATTTTATCAACAAAGTTTTTTATATGGCTTAATCCAATCATATCATCCACAAAAAAGAAAACTAAACAAATATCTAATTTTTCTATTGAAGAGTTCAAAAAAAATGAAGAAAAAAATATTGGAAAACATAATCAAATATCAAAACATCTAAAGAACTATATTACTAAAAAGTAATATGGTAATATATACACAAGCCACCTTAGCTCAGTTGGTAGAGCAATCCCCTTGTAAG
>JABAAK010000071.1 GCA_014238775.1 Candidatus Paceibacter sp.
GAAATTTGATGATTGTAAGTTCTATGTTATCTCCAAGGGTAGAGCTGATACTGCCCTCGAGGTAGAGGCAAGATTTGGCGTTCCTACAACGTGGGTCGTGCCCAAAGGGGAGAAGTATGATGTAGCTAATGTTATCCACCAGAAGAAAGCGGGGTTGAGTAATGCCCGTAATACCGTTCTAGATGATTGCTTCAAGACCCACGAGTATTGTATCATGCTTGATGACGACTATGTTAAATCATACCGATTTCTATCCAAGACCCAGAAAACTGAAGTTCCATTCACAGATGTTGTTCAAGAGATGTATGACGTTCTGTCCAAAAGTCCACTCCATTTAGCAGGTTGTGTTGCAACTTCCAACCCATTTTTTTCATCCCAAAAGGTGCAATTCAAGCATTTTTGCATAGCCTCGTGCATACTGGTCAAAAGGACAGATTTACGGTTTGACACCAAATTCAAGCTGAAAGAGGATTATGACTACACTCTCCAACATATCAAGAAGTATGGGGGGGTAGCACGTATTGGGTATATGACCCCAGCTTTCACTCATTATGTGAACAAAGGTGGAGCTGTCGCTGACCGCAATGACGAGTTAGAGGGTAAATCCATCGCACTACTGAAGAAGAAATGGGGTGATACAGTAAGAGATAACCCTAGACGCCCCAACGAAGTCCTCCTCAAAGTCAGGTAGGAACAAAAAAATATATTTTATATATTTTATATTTTATATATTTTGCATCTCTTAATAAAAAATTTTTAACAAATGATTATTATTATTATTATAGCTATAAAATATAAAATATCGTTGTGGGGGAGAAAATATATAAAATATAAAATATAAAATATATATTTGTCAAATAAAAAGTTTATATTACGCATCCTTGTATAGGTAGCCATGCATGACGAAGAAAAGTTTGTAGGTCTATACATGTCTGAAGACGACCACACATATACAAAGGAATATTGTAGGGATAAGGGTATAAAGTTCCAAGCATTCTTGACAGCTGCTGTGAAATTTGTATGCGACAACGATAAATATGGAGAAGTTGTTACGGCACAGGTGAAGCCTGCTGGCAAGTAAGAATGATATGAGGAAATGCCAACGGCTCTTGGACACAATCAAGAAACATGGGACAATAGACAAATTCCAACTGATGGATGAATGTCGTATAGGTATTTCCGCATATAATGCCATCAAGCCATATTTTGAACAGAAGTTTGAAGGATGGGTGGAGTATGACAGGGCAGAGAAAACTTGGTCAATAAAACCAGAGGCTGCAAAACAAATAAGTGAGTTAGAGAAAGAGTGTGGCAAGTAATGGACAGTCAAACACATTATGATTATGAAGATGGGACAGTTGCTACCACTGTCCTCCGACCGTTCATGACAGCGGGAAGAGAATTTCAATGGGGCGATGGATGTGTCCCTGGAATTGGTATTGACAAAGAGGCTTACGAGAAAGCATTAAAAGAAAATTCTGTTTTGAAGATTACATTGTTGCAACCAAAGAAAAAAATATATTACGTTGCACCACAAAGGATTGTTGGTTTTATGACTAAAAATAAATGCGAGGGAATGAACGGTCAAAAGGAAATAGTGTATGTCCCTTGGAAATTACTAGCATCACGAGAGGTTGGAAAAATTGCCTGAAGAAGAAAAGCCAATCCCTGAAGAAGAGGAGATACCCGAAGAGACTCTTGAACGATTAAACTCTGCTGAAGAAAAAGCATTAATGAGTGTGGAGGAGTTAGAGGGTCTAGGAACTGTTACTGCAAAGGCTCTTGAAAATGCAGGTATCAAATATGTTGTAGATTTGGTAGTTAGAGATAGTGTAGAGCTTGCAGAATTGACATCATTAACA
>JABAAK010000092.1 GCA_014238775.1 Candidatus Paceibacter sp.
GATGAAAACATTGACGAGGATAAATTTGGCGTGCCTCCAGATCAATATTCTACTGAACAAATAATAGTTAACAAAGGTGATACAGTAAACGTGCATTTTTACAATTTAGAACCAGTGGAAACGCAAGAGCATCACACATTCACGTTAAATGGTAAACCATACAATGTTAATTTAGATATAAACACAGGCGAGAGTGATACAGTCTCATTTGTAGCTGACGAATCTAGAATTTTTCAATATGTATGCACATACCATGAGCCAACGATGACTGGCACCTTGGTCGTATTAGACTAGAAGAATAATTTTATTTTTTATTAATTAAACAAGAGTTTGAAAACTTTTGTTTATTCTACCCAGCTCCGATCGTCCATTTTTACACGTCCCATGACAAAATCCAAAGAATCAAACCAATGTGCCTCTTCAAAAAATAACTTTAACGTTGATATCACACTTTTGGTATTTGCATCACAACTCCAAATGTATCCTATCCAACCTCTTTCATCTTGTATTGGAACATCAATATACCATTCATCCTTATCTAGTCGTATAAATTGAAGGCAGCTGTTAGTTCTTTTATTTACAAATCCAATATGACGGTATTTAAAATTCCAATCTATTTTCTCCATTTCTATCACGGCTTTTGAAAAATCTATTTTGATATTATCTTTTGACTCAATTGATTCATGTCCATCATATTTGTAATATATTATATTTTGATATTTTGTATCTTGTTTCATATCTTGATCATTTTTGAGGTTTAAGCTTTGATCTTGTGCATTAGCTTTTACAATTTTTAATTTAGGAGGATAATTCATGATCAGAAATCGTGAATTATTCAATGTTGGAATATTTAAATATTTGTAAATATGATTTTGTGTAATTATCAAAACCTACGTCTGCATTAGATACAATGTCTCGCAAAAGCAACTGTAACTATTCGTGCTTAATCCTAATGCTATCGTGCTTTAAAAATTGCAATTATTTACGAGCCACAGTATAGTGGGTATAAAAGGGATTTGCTAACAAGATCGGACTCGATAACATTTTGTTTAATATTGGCAATAAACTCTAAATAGTAACATTGGAGTTTTTGAAATAGTTGGCCTATAACATACATTATAAATCAATTCGGATAGACAATTTACTTGGACGTTCATTAAATAATGTTGAAGAAAAATTTGCACCAAAGATCATTTTCTACAAAGGTTCTATGGAAATCCCTATACCCTGTCCAAGAGTTTCTATTATTGGATCTAGAGATGCATCAGAAAGAGGACTTTTAGAAGCTAAAAGAATTTCAAAAATTCTAGTTGAAAATAAAATAACAATAGTAAGTGGGCTTGCAAGAGGTATTGATACCGTAGGACATAAAACTGCTATAGAATATGGTGGTAAAACTATTGCAGTAATTGGAACTCCATTAAACAAAGCATATCCGAAAGAAAATTCTGAATTGCAGGAAGAACTCATGAAAAATCATTTAGTTATTTCACAATATCCAGTTGATCATCCAACCACACGTAAGAATTTTGTATTACGAAATCGAACTATGGCACTAATTTCAGACGCTACTATTATTGTAGAAGCAGGGAAATCCAGTGGTTCATTACATCAAGGCTGGGAAACACTAAGAATTGGCAGACCATTGTTCATTTGTAAAGATATATTTGATAATAATGAATTAAAATGGCCAAAAGAAATGATACAATACGGGGCTATGAAACTTGATAATCCGATAGATATTTTAGAAAATTTACCAACAAATATTAAAATGCCAGAATTGTTTCAATAAATTACTTGAAATGAAAATATTTAAAATAAATTTTGGTTCATTGTTAACTTATACACCAAATGGAACAGATTTTGAACATCAAAAATCTAGAAAAGTTATGATAAGTCTCAAAAATGATACACCGACAGAATCAGGTATTTTAATGTCTGATAAAATTGCAAAAATAATTAAAGAGAAGCTTGAAACCTATCCATTTTCAGATTATTTCAACAAAGACACCATTTTGATTCCTACTCCAAAAAGCTCATTACAACAAAACAATGATCTTTGGGTACCTCAACGTATAACATCATCACTAGAAAGAAATGGTTTAGGTAAAAATAAAGAATGTTTGAGCAGAGAAACTCCACTACCCAAATCATCAAAAGCATTTGCAGCAGATAGGCCAAAAGCATCTCAACATTATGATTCAATGAAAGTCAAAAAATTATCGTTTAAACCAAAAAAGATCGTTTTAGTTGATGATGTCATCACAAGAGGTGCTACAGCTTTAGGTGCAATAAATAAACTTGTAGAATCATTTCCCGATGCCAATATCCATGTTTTTGCAGTAATGAGAACAATTACTAATTCACGCGAATTTTCAAAGATTGTGGATCCGTGTACTGGTTGTGTCTCATTGTTTGGAGTGGACACTTTTAGAGCGCCATAAAAGTATCGATCTTAATTATATAAAATTGGATAGACTGTCGTACAATCATTCTCTGTATGTATCAAAATTGCCGCTCCAGGCTAAACCTGAAGCGGCAAGTGGACTTGCATCCACTGTAAATGCGGGTCTAGTGGGATTCGAACCCACGACAGCCGGATTAAAAGTCCGGTGCGCTACCTGGCTGCGCTATAGACCCATA
>JABAAK010000101.1 GCA_014238775.1 Candidatus Paceibacter sp.
ATAAAAATCAAGAAAAGATTGGGTATTAAGGTTTAATTTTTTTATATTTTATATTAAAAAAGGGTAACAATATTAGTTACCCCTCTCTCTGCCTTTAGTTTTGTCTCCACCACCACGTTTTCTCAAATCGAAAAAGTGGTGTCTTACACCTAAATATTGGAACCGCAATAAATAACATTGTTATCCCCAATATTATACAAAAATATAAGAATCCAAACTTAAATAGCACAACAAGATTAAGACCTAAAATCAATGAACCCCCAAAGATAGAAGATAAAATCATTAGTGCTGCTTTCATTCTTGTCTCATTTGGAAAAAGTGACATCCAATATCTAAATATTTGATAGAAAACAAAAAGATTCACTACCCCAAATATTATATATATACCCAATAGTTCAAACTTATATACTATAAAACCTAGGAGAGGAAAAAACAGTAGAACACAAAGAATGTAAGATAAAGTTATTAATGTTTTTCTCATTTTATTAAAATTTGAGATTAAAATTAAGACTAATAATGATACAAATAAACTATACTCGAATAGATTCTTTATACCATAGATATTTTAACATGTTTACTCCATTTTTTAAGTTAGTTATAAAGATTAAGGGATATTGGGTGTTGGGGGTTAATTTTTATATTTTATATAAAAAGGAGGGTAGCAATATTAGCTACCCTCTCTCTGCCTTTAGTTTTGTCAGCACCACCACGTTTTCTCAAATCGAAAAAGTGGTGTCTTACACCTAAATATTGGAACCGCAATAAATAACGCTATTATTACAAACATTATACAAAAATACAAGAATCCAAACTTAAATAGCACTTCAAACCAAAGACCTAAAATCAATGAACCCACAAAGAAGGAAGATAAAACCATTAGTGCTGCTTTCATTCTTGTCTCATTTGGAAAAAGTGCCATCCCATACCTAAATATTTGAACCACAGTTGATAAAATCATTGTCCAGCCTACTATATTTACACCCAAGAGTCCAAACTCAAATATCACAAAAAGTGAAAGACAGAAAATTATCAAAAAACCAAAAATAATAGATAAATCTATTAGTAATGTTCTCATTTTATTAAAATTTGAGATTAAAATAAAGACCTAAAAATGATATAAATATCTATACACGATAGTTTCTTTATACCATAGATATTTTAACATACTCACTCCATTTTTCAAGTAGTTATAAAGATTAAGGGGATATTTGGTGCTGGGGTTGTTTTTTATATTTTATATAGAGAAAGGCAGTAACGGATTACTGCCTATGCATTTGGGTTATATCTGTTTAGATATCTTTTGTAAGTCCTCTACCTTTTACAATAGAACTTTTACTAAGATCTAAACAATAATTCTCTGTTTGTTTTTTATTAAAACAACAAATTTTTATATTTCCTTTTTTTTCTTCTTTTTTTAAAAAATCAAAAGAGTCCAAAATAAGATTTTCTGTGTTTTTTTGACATACCTTCATTGAAGGATGTCTATTAACTACCTTAGCTGTCTTATTTTTTTCAGAAATCAAAACAAGGAAGAAAGCTTCTTCAGCAAAAGCCTTTGAAGATGAAAGTAGAGAAAATAAGAAAACAAATATAAGAACAACAACTGATACTCCCAAAAAATTTAACTTTTTCATAACTGGTATATATTTAAGGTTTGAATTAGTTAAAAATGATATAAATAGACTATACAC
>JABAAK010000018.1 GCA_014238775.1 Candidatus Paceibacter sp.
AAACATTCGTGATATGAATCGACTATTCTATGCCAGTGCAGTAGAGGTTGAAATAGATTCTTCTGGAAGAATTCTTCTTCCAATGAATTTATCCTCTTATGCAATTTTAAAAGAAAAAGTTGTACTCGCTGGTATAGAAAATCGAATTGAAATATGGGACGAAGAAAATTGGCACCAATATCTTTTGGGTGCATCAAAAGCAGCAAAAGAAATATCAGAGACGTATGATCTCTCTTAATAAGAGAATTCATAGGCCTGTACTTTTAAAAGAAATACTTGCAGATACAAATGCTGTTGAAGGTGACATCTTTTTTGATGGAACTATCGGTAGCGGAGGGTATGCAAAAGAAATATTAAATAAATATAAAAATATAAAATACATAGGAATAGATCTAGATACGTGCGCACTTAAACATATAAAACAAACAAAACCTTTCGATAGTAATATAAAACAAAACAATTTAATTTTAGTAGAAGAGAATTTTAAAAATATTAAAACAATTTTATCAGCGCTTAAAATAAAAAAAGTAAACAGAATAATTTTAGATCTTGGTTGGGGGACACATCAATTAGAATCAAACAGAGGGTTCTCTTTTAGAGAAGATGGAGATTTTTTGATGACATTTTCTCCAGATAAAGAAAAATATTTATTTACAGCATATGACCTAATAAACGATTGGGATGAAGAAAATATATTTTCTGTAATTAAACATTATGGAGAAGAAAGATATGCAAGAAGAATTTCAAAAGCAATAGTAAATAGAAGAAAAGTAAGACCGATAAAATCAGCAAAAGAATTATCAGATCTGATATCTGCTTCACTCAGATGGTTTGAAAAAAAAGGAAAAACAAACCCAAGTAGAAAAACAATGCAGGCAATTAGAATAGCAGTGAATAATGAGTTAGAAAATTTAAAAGTTTTTCTGTCTAATTGTTTGGACGTACTTGAAATAGCTGGTTCTATATCTATTATTTCATTTCACAGTTTAGAGGACAGAATCGTAAAACACACTTTTTTAGAGTGGAAAAAGAACGGATTTGGTGAGGTAAAACACAAAAAACCGGTTATAGCTACAGAAGAAGAGATAGAAGAAAACAAGGCTTCAAGAAGCGCAAAATTAAGAACATTTATTAAAAAATAACAAAATAAAATAAGATATGACAAATTTACAAAAACACAAACAAAAAAATAAAATCATGGGATTCCTTTGGTTTTTTATAGGTTTTTCTTTTCTGTTTTCGTTTTTGAATGTTGTTTTAATAGCTCATACCAAATATTCTTTTTCTAAAGGTGATTATTTAGATGTAAAGATATCGACAATGATAGGCGATGAGGTCAATATTAGAGAGAAAAAGGGTGTAACAAAAGTGGTCTCTAATAAAAGACAAATAAAAGAGTTTATAGTGATTCCAAATACCGAAGCTTCTTCTGTGGCTGTTACAAATAATCTAAACAAGGAAGGTACCAGATAGGTTGTTTAAATATGAGGAACACCGCCCCAATATGGATATTTGCTTGTTATGTTTTGCTTTCTATTTTCTCTATAGGACTTTTATATCACCGGCAAATCATAAACCACTACAAACCAGCCCCTTTTGATTTTTTTTCTAACGGAAAAGTTAAAAGAGGGAATATTTTTTTTACAGACAGGTTTGGTAAATACCCAACAGCAGCAACATCAGTTTTTGTGGGGAAGAGACTTATAGTGGACTCACAAAAGATTATAGATACACAAGAAACATTTTCTCTCCTAAAAAATATTGTTTCTGATATTGATGAGGAGGATTTTATAAAAAAAACAAAGAAAAAGAAAGATCCATATATCGTTGTTGAGAATGATTTAACAGACGAAGAGATAGAAAAATTTAGAAAATTAAAAGATGTGTATTATACAAGTGGAATACACCTAGAAAAAATTGAGAAAAGAAAGTATCCTTTTCGCCACAGAGCATCTCATATACTGGGTTTTATCGGGTACGATGAAAAAACAAAATCTTATAATGGAAGATATGGACTTGAGTCTTACTACCAATCTGAGCTTGAAAGCAGTAGGGGCAGCGAATCTATTGGAATAGTAACCTCAATAGAATCAAATGTACAAAATTTCTTAGAAGGAAAATTACAGGCTATAAAAGATGAGTGGGATGCCAAACTTGTCGGGGGTATAGTGATAAATCCGAGGACTGGAGACATTATTTCGAGTGCGGTGGTTCCTACTTTTGATCCAAATGTATTTAACAAAGAAAAAGATGTTTCTGTATATAGAAATCCTATAGTGGAAAATGTCTATGAGTTTGGATCAATCTTTAAACCAATCACCGTAGCTATAGGGATTGACTCTAATTCAGTTGAAGTGGGTGATACTTATGATGATAAAGGGTTTATTTTTTCTAATGGTAGAAAAATCAGTAATTTTGATGGCGAGGGCAGAGGACCAGGGACAAATATACAGACAATATTGAGTGATTCTTTGAATACAGGTATTGCTTTTTTAATTGAAAAAACTGGGAACAAAATCTTTGCTGATTATCTGGACGCTTTTGCCCCACAAGATCCAACCGGAATAGATTTGCCGAGAGAAAAAGGTGGACTTGTTTCTAATTTAAAAAATTCCAGAACTATAGAATATATAACAGCTGGATACGGACAAGGAATAGCAATAACACCAATATCCATGATACGCATACTTTCTGCTTTAGCAAATGATGGTGTTGCCATAACTCCAAAAATTGTAACTCACCAGAAAAAAAATGACGTTTTTTTTGAAGTGGTAGACAAAAACAAAAGAGAGAGAGGAAAAAGAATTTTTGAAAAAGCCACAACAGACGAGGTCACAAAAATGTTGGTGAATATATATGACGAAGCTTTATATAGTGGACGGTTTAAGAACCAAAATTATCAAATAGCAGTAAAAACCGGAACAGCTCTAATGGTAGACCCTAAAACAAAAAGATACTCAGAAGACAAGGTTTTGCACTCATTTTTTGGGTATTTTCCGGCAAGTGACCCAGAGTTTCTGGTACTTTTGTTTGGTGTTGGTATAGATAGGAAGTATTTTGCTTCAAACTCACTAACCAGACCGTTTTCAGAGATTAGTGATTATTTGATTACTTATTATGATTTGTTGCCAGATAGATAACTTATAATATAAATATGATAATATTCAAAAGAATTATATTAGGTATTTTTAAATATGAGTGTAAACTCTTTCTTTCTATATCCAAACCAAAAGTTGTTTTTGTGTGTGGAAATATAGGAAAAAGTACGACCATAGAACTTATAAAAGCAGCTCTCACAGATAAATATAAAATAGGAGCAACAAATCACTCGAAAAATTCTAAATTAGATATCACATCAACTGTACTTGGACTAAAAATTATGAAAAGGTTTTACTTTTTATATCCATACTATTTACTTGTTGGGTTCTTGCATGCTATTTTTTCAAAAAATGAAAACAAAATTTTATTAATTGAAATACAAATAAAATACCCAGGGGATGCAGATTTTTATGCTTCTTTTGTAAAACCTGACATTCTTTTGTTTACATTTATACCAGAAAATCCTGAATTCTTTTCAAATTTTTCTTCAACAAAAGAATTTGAACACGAACATTTTAAAATCTTTGATTCTATAAAACCAGGTGGAACTCTAATATACTTAAAAAAAGATAATATAAAAGCATACCTAAAAGAAAACAGAAGACAAGATATTAGTTATCTAAGTTGTGGGGAGACAGATTCAGATTTAATCTACTCAGATTGTAGTTGTAAACTAGACATCGAAAAATGTGTCGCAACGGTGTCTGCAAAATTCAACCTTAACGGATCTACGGGGATTTTTAATATTAAAGCACTCGGGCTGCACCTACCATCTTTGATGGCTCTTGTGGTCGCTTTGGCCAATAATTTGGGTGTAAAAGTGTTTTCCTTTTCGGATTTGTTTCACGATTACAAACCCATACCTCACAGAGTAAATCCGCTAAAAGGGAACAATAAAACAATTGTTATAGATGATACTTACGGAAACTCTTTCTACTCAACAATAAACGCAATAGAAACAATCAACTGCATAAAATTTGAAAAAAATACTTTTATAATTTTGGGTGAATTAAAAAACTTAGGAAAGTTTAAAGAAAGTGTACACAGTGAGTTGTTGTATGAATCTATCCAAAATTTTGATAAGATAATAATACATGGGGAAGAAAATAAAAATGCTTGTTTGGAAAACCATGATGTCACAAAAATATACAACCTTAAAACAATCAAACAAATCAAAGAATTTCTTGATGACCATATCTCAAAAGAAAATATAATTTTGGTAAAAGGCTCAGAAAAAATTCCAATGAAAAAGGTGGTGGATTATCTAACAAAAGAATAAGTTATATAATTAAAACAGTACTGGCCCTATCGTCTAGTGGTTAGGACACAGCCCTCTCACGGCTGTAACCGGGGTTCGACTCCCCGTAGGGTCACAGATGTTATGCTTTAATATATGAACA
>JABAAK010000019.1 GCA_014238775.1 Candidatus Paceibacter sp.
CACAACAAAAGCTGTAAAAAAACTAAATATAAATTTAATTACTTTCATTTTTTTAAATCGAAAAGGTTTAAATTAAAATTTATAAAGATATAAAAAACAAATACACAACGAACAGATTCTTTATATCATAGATATTTTAACATGTTCACTCCATTTTTCAAGTTGACTATAAAGATTAAGGGAATATTGGGTGTTGGGGGTTGTTAGTTTTTTGATTTCAAGTTAATTCTTCAAATATTTCATTCACCCTCCTATCTATTAAGTTTTTTTTAAATTTTAAGTCATCTACATCCCATTTTTTATCACTCAATTGTAGTGCATTATTTTTTAAAAGCTTAATAACTTTCCATAAATTCAAGTTACAAAATAGCAATATCTTTCGTTTTATAGCAAATCTCAAATACTTATTCTTTTCTATGAACTTATCTATATTCATAAAAATTTTTTGATAATATGCAAAAAGAGATGTGACATACAAAAACGGTAAATACATAACTGTTAATAATACTGGCAAAACAAACCAGTGTAATTGTGTTAAGATTTCAAAATTTTGGTAATTTGCAAATGCATTATATAATGCATAAATAATAAGGAAAAAACCAAAAATATTAGTCACACAATTAATAAGTTTTTTGTTTTTTGATAATAAAAGAAAAAAAAGATATATAGTTGATAATGGTAACAAAATAAGTTCGATATATAATGGAAAGGTTTGAATATTTATCAGAAATCCAATAACAAAAATTAGGTTTGGGTTTATATTTTTAATAATTATTTTCTTGAAAAAATCACTATCATCAGACAATTGTTGAATGTTTAGTAGGGTGATTATCGCTATACCAAAAAACCAAACCACTGTCTCTGGAATAAGATTTACATTCCATAGTCCAACATTGCTTAAAAAAAACAGAACTGCAGTAAGGTATAAAAAAAGCGTTGCAAACAAATAAAACAATGTTTTATTTATTAGATTTTTTAACGCCCGCAAGAGGTTATTTCTATTTTTTTTAAAAAGAATACATATAAAAAATATAACAATAATCCAGATGACTAATGCATATTCTCTACTGTCTAATAAATCAAAATATTCCATATTCATATTATTCTTTTTTGTTATTCAATTAGTTCTTTACATTTTTTAACAAAACTAATTTGATTTTTAATTTCTTTTATATCTTCAGGTAAAATTGTTGGTTTACCATCTGTTGTTTTATGTTTTTTGTTAGAAAGCTTTTCATTTGGATGTGCCATTTGATCTCTAAAAGCCATTAATGTACATTCCTTATCGCTATTTAAAGTAAAAATCTCCTTCCGATTTTTTTCATTTATTTGATGATATAAAAATAAAATATAATCATAACTCACTAAACCAAACACTTCATAATTTATTTCAGCACTAGTCATTTTTTCATTATGTGAAGAAAGGTGTTTTTTTATTTCAGAAAATTCACTTGTTCTTGTTAGTTTAAAAATATTTGCAGTTTTTGTATCAGGTACAAAAACTGCATCATGAGTAGACACAATAATTTTTATGTTGTCAGAATTTGAAAATTCAATCAAAGTCTCGAATAATTTAACTTTTAATTTTGGATGTAGAAAAGTCTCTGGTTCTTCAAATAAAATATAATATTTTTTACCTTTATTTACGCCATCGCGAGATAAATTATTGTAATATTGCAATATAATAAAAATTATTATCTTTTGGATGCCCTGTCCAACATTTATCAAATCAACATCTTCTGTTCCACACCAGTCTTTAAATTTTAAACTTATAAATTTTTTCAACACCTCCTCATTTAAACTTTCCACTGAAAAGGATAGTTTTAATTTATCTTTTTTAACACTTTGTTCATCTGAAAAAAGCAAAAAAATTTTATTGATTTCTTTTTCAATATTTGCTTTATCATAAGACTCTTCAAATTTTGTCTTCAATGGTTCAAAAAGGTTTTTTTCTTTTAAAATATCAAATAATATTTTTTTAATTAATTGAGAAAAATTGGAAGTTTTGTTTGAAGTACCTGCTTGGTCTTCTGCTTGAATCATTGTATCTTCTATAAAAATGATATTATCATCTTTATTTTTATTTTTTTCTAAAAAGTCATGTAAAGAGTTCATAAGTGTAGTTTTGCCAGTATTGTTTTCTCCAACAAGAACATTATAATCAGCCAGCCCTAATTCAATCTCTTTTTCTCCAAAACATCCGCCTGGTTTTAGTTTTATACATACTTCAGAGTTAAAATCTTTTACAGTTTTTTTAAATTGTTGAAGTTTTTTATCAAATCCTCTTACCTCTTCTTCAAAATCATCTTTGAAAAAATCCAACACTTCAATCATATCTCTGGCACTAAAATTTAATTCTTTTAAAGATTTTTTTATTTCATTAAGATTATTTTCATTTTTATAGAAATTAATTATATGATATTTTTCCACATCCTCATCTTTTATACCCTCTGTGCTTACTTGTAGTTTTGATGTATCAAAAGCCTGAATAATTTCTACAAAGTAATCAACAAGCTTGAAAAATTCTTTGTTTTTGTTTTTATCTGTTTTGTTTATTGGCGTATTCCACATTAAATTCATATTTCTTATTTTTTCTGTGACCCTACGGGGAGTCGAACCCCGGTTACAGCCGTGAGAGGGCTGTG
>JABAAK010000020.1 GCA_014238775.1 Candidatus Paceibacter sp.
AAGAACGAAAGACTCGAAAAGAAAATCGAAAAAGACACAGAAGAAATAAAATCTGGGGAAATTTTTAACGAATCCAACGCCCACAAACACACACTTCTTAAGGACAGTACCAACCAAACTTTACATACATTTAATGAAAAAAATAAAGATGGAGATGGAAAAGATAAAGATGGAGATGGAAAAGATAAAGACAGAGAGGTAGATGACAAAAATAAAGATAGGATGGAGAGAAGAAATGTAGAGGAAAGAAGAAGAAAAGAAGATGAAGAAAGAGAAGAAAGAATTACAGAAGAGAGAAATAGAGAAATCAGAGAGTTAACAAAAAACGAAGACAGCAGAAACACAAGCTTGTTGAAGGGGATTAAGTCTCTATACGAAAAGGGACAAGACAAAATGACAGAAGTTGGTTCTGGTCTGCACAGACATGTAAATGAGACAATCGACGCTACAGGTGAAGTGTTTAAACAAATACAAGAAAAATCATACAATGCTCTCACAGACATGCACAAAGAGGGGGGGCGACTCACAAAGAAAGGTTATGATACTGGTAAACAATTTATAAAAGACAAGCTGCCAAACCAAAAGGACCAATTGTCAAACCAAAAAGACAAAAGAAATAAACCAGAATAGATATGGAACACGAAGATATAATACTAGAAATTTCAGAGAGAATTAATGGACTATCTCCAAACGCTCTGTCTATACTTACAGATGATTCAGTTTTCTCAAAAATAACAGAAATAGCAAAAGAACACATAATACCTGTAAACAAAATAGTTCGTTTTGAAAATAGAATTTTACTTGGTTTTTTAGGAGGAGTATCTAAAAAAGAAATGATAGATTTTTTGACAAGCGAAGCAAGTCTAGAAGAAGATGAGGCAGAGAACGTTATATCTGACGTAGATGAAAAAATTTTGTCCCCTCTAAGAGAAAAGATAGAAAAAGACGGTGAAATAGCAAAAGAACAAACAACAACAACCGCCGACCCATACCTGGAGGAAATAGAATAAGTTATAATGTATATATTATGAACTTTGTTGTTCCTCAAAACTTAGATATAGAAGACACTCTTTTTTGGGGTCTTTCAATTCGACAGATTATTTATTTGGGAGGTGCTTGTGGTGCTGGTGTAGCTGCATTTTTATATGCCCCGTCCTCACTCTCAGTTATTTTAGTTGCCCCGATAGCCTGCCTAGCGGCATTACTTGCTTTTTATAAACACAACAACAGGCCGGTCTCTTTCCTATTACAATCAATGCTTTCATATGGACTTAAAAACAAACTTTATATTTGGAAACAAGAAAAACACAAAGTTTCAAATATAAAAATAAAATTAAAAAACCCGACAGGAGTTACTGTAAAGACCCCAGAGGAAAACAGAAATCTAAAATCAACATCATTGATCTAATATGAACACAAACCAAAGCACAACCCAATCATTTATACCAATACAAGAAATCATCGACGGTGTTATCATAAGAGACGATGGTACTTTGTGTGGCATGCTTTTAGTTTCATCTACAAATTTTGCTCTTAAGTCTCAAGACGAACAAACAGCTATTTTGTCTCAGTTTCAAAATATGTTGAACTCTCTTGAAGTTAGTATACAAACAATCATACAGTCCAGGCGCTTCAACATACGTCCATACATTGAATATTTAGAAGGTATCTACAACAAACAAAAAATAGATTTGCTAAAACTACAAACAAGAGAATATATAAATTTTATAGAAGAATACACCTCAGGGCACGACATAATGTCAAAACAGTTTTTTGTGGTGGTGAATTATTCCCCGATAAAAACTGAACTAGCTGGATTTTCTTCTCGTATTTTTGGAAAAACAAACAAAAACAAAGATCAAAAAAATTTGAACTTTGAGGAAAACAACACACAACTACAACAAAGAATGTCTTTTATACAAAGTAACATTTCTGGAATGGGATTACGAGCACTTACATTAAACACTGAAGAGGTTATAGAGGTTTTATATAAAACCTTTAATCCTGGAGATAATCAAACACCTAAAAGATAATATGTCTGTTTTAGATATTTTCAAACCAAAAAAAGAAAACATTGATGATGGTGGTGATGGCTTCAAGATGCAGCAGCAGCAGTTTTCTTCTGGTTTACAAGAACAAATAAAAGACATAATAGCACCAGCAGCATTGAAGGTGTCTTCAAAACACATAGAAATTGGTGACAAATTTTCAAGAACATTGGCTGTCGTATCCTACCCAAGATTTTTAAATAAAAGTTGGTTTTCCCCTATAATAAATCTAGACAGAGAGTTTGATATAAGTATTTTTATACACCCAATAGACAGCTCTCAGGCACTTAGATCCTTCCGAAAAAAAGTAGCACAAGTAGAGAGTCAAATATATGAAAGACAGAGGAAAGGACTTGTCCGTGATCCCAAACTTGACTCGGCATATGGAGACCTTGAAGCACTCAGAGACAGACTCCAACAAGCAACAGAAAAACTTTTTGAGGTTGGTATATATATAACAATATACGGAAAAAGCAAAGAGGATCTTGATAAATCAGAGCAAGACATAAGGTCACACCTTGAGGGAAGATTAATACTTGTGAAACCAACTTTATTTCAACAAGAACAGGGTTTCAAAAGCACATCTCCACTTGGGAACGACGTGCTAAGTATTCATACAAAACTAAACACCGATCCTTTATCAAGCATCTTTCCGTTTATTTCTTTTGATCTTACTGATGAAAAGGGGATGCTTTTTGGTATAAACAGGCATAACAACTCTTTAATACTTTTTGACAGATTTTCTTTGCCAAACTATAACTCTACAACATTTGCCACATCAGGTGCCGGAAAATCTTACGCTATAAAACTTGAAGTTCTTCGTTCATTGATGGTCGGAATAGATGTTATAGTCATAGATCCAGAAAGAGAGTTTGAAAAAATGGCACTTGCTAGTGGTGGTAGATATTTTAATATATCTTTAAACTCAGAACACTCTATAAACCCTTTTGATATACCGGTAGTTGATTCAAACGAAAATCCAGCAGACGTTCTTAGATCAAACATAATAAACTTAGTTAGTTTTTTCAGAGTTATACTTGGAGAGGTAACAGCAGAAGAAGACGCTCTAATAGACAAGGCTATTACTGAAACCTATGCTCTAAAAGACATAACACCAGATGTAGATTTTTCAAACCAAGACAGTCCAACACTTTCTGATTTTGAGCTTATTTTATCTGGACTTGAAGGTGGGGAAAGTATTTCTAAAAGGATTTCTAAATATACAACCGGTACTTGGGCTGGTTTTATAAACCGACCTACAAATGTAGACCTAAATAAAGAATTTATAGTTTTTTCTATTCGGGACATGGAAGACGAATTAAAGTCAGCAGCCATGCACATCATCACTAGATTTGTATGGAGTGCTATAAGAAAAAACTTAAAAAGAAGGCTTTTGGTTGTGGATGAGGCTTGGATAATGATGAAAGAAAAAAACACAGCCTCTTTTTTGTATGGTTTGGTTAAGAGGGGTAGAAAATATTATTTGGGTGTAGCCACAATAACCCAAGATGTTGGTGACTTCCTTGATTCTAAATACGGAAAAGCAATTTTAACAAACTGTTCATTAAAACTTTTACTTAGACAATCACCAACATCTATTGATTTGATACAAAACACTTTTAATCTAACAGATGAAGAAAAATATCTGTTGCTTGAGGCATCTGTTGGGGAAGGTCTTTTTATAGCTGGTTTAAAAAGAGTTGCAATACAAATAGTTGCTTCCTACACTGAAAACGAAATAATAACATCAGACCCAAGCCAAATACTCGCCCTTAAAAATAAAAACAAATAATATGTTAAACCCAACAAAAGCAGGTATTTTAATAACTCTAAGTTTGTTTACGGACTTTGTTCAGATAGCAATACTTGCCACTTCTTTGGGTACACAAGGAGCCATAACAGTCCTAACTCTAGGAATAGGGGCTGCTGTAGCAGGAGCAGCTGGTTTTGTTGTTAATATTCTTGGTGTTTTGTTTAGTTTGGGATTTTTTGTTGTGAGAGTAATACTTTTTCAATTTGTTTTAAAAAAGGATCTTGTTGGTACCTTCAAAAAAAGAGCGGTGCTTAGGGTTTTTGTGTATATGGTTGAATTTTTACCTTATTTAAATATACTTCCTTTGTGGACAATTAGTTCTGTTGTTATATCTTTAATGAAAGCTGATCCTAAAAAGAAAAAAGAAAATTTTTTGTAGTACTATATTAATATATGAATAAATTTTGGTTATATTCTTTTTTTATGTTTTTGTTTTTATACACACCTGCAGTCGTGTATTCACAAACAACAGATAACAACACAGACCAGGGAGTGGTACAACAAAACCCTTTTACATTTCAAATACCTCAGATACCAGACACAGTGGACCTCTTTACACCTCCGGATATTTCTAGTGGTATTGGGGACTTCGTAGATCTTTTAGAAGGTATACAGAATCAGCCAAAAAACCCACTAAGAGACTCTAGGACTGGAGACAGAGGTGTTTATATGCGTACAGTCCCAAACGTACCTGGTCCAAAAGAAAATTTTTATGTGCAGATTATAAGTGGTTTTGAAAATGTTTTAAACTTGGACCAAATTCGATGGTTTGTTGATGATAAACAAGTTTTTCCTAGAGATAGTATATCTTTAATAAATTTGGTGGCTAGGAATGTTGGTGAGCCAACAAAAATACGAGCAGAGATATTTGATGATGTATTGGGTTTTGTAAGTTTAGAAAGTATAGTTTTACCAATGCTTGTTGATATACTTTCAGAAGGTACTGGTATAACTCCAAATTGGTATTTGGGAGGAAACCTTCCTTCACACCACTCTTCTGCAAAATTAACGGCGATTGTTGATTACATTGACCTTTCTGGTAAAAGATATAGAAATGAAGATTTTGTTTTTGAGTGGAGAGAAAATCACTTCTCGGTTGATTCACCTCGCCGTGGGGCAAACACCTTTACCACACTTCCTTTGGTTGATCCTGGTACAGTTAGAAAAGTTGAGTTGTGGGTTTCTCCATTAAACAACTCTCTAACATTTAAAACAAGTGTTTTTGTTGAAAGTTTTACCCCAGGTGTATATGTCTATGAAAATGACCCTGTTTATGGTATAATAAATGAGAGGGTTGTTGCAAATAGTGTTAGAATAAAGAAAAATCAAAAGATTACAATAACTGCTATTCCCTATTTTTTTAACAAAGGAGAGAACAGGGGACACACATTTGACTGGCTTTTGGATGGCAGAGAGACAGATATAAAATCAAATTCCATAATACTTGAGTCACCAGAAGACACCTCTGTTTATAAAAAAACAAATCTACTTTTAAAAGCAAAAAACCCGAATCCGTCTAATGTATTACAATATGATGAATATGAAATATCTGTTAACTTTTAATATAAAACATACACTTGTTTTTGCAGTCCTTGCGTTTGCTTTGTTGTTCACGGTTACTGTTAGCGGAATAGAACAAGAGTCTTCTATAGCAGCAGATGAAGATGGAAGAAGTGGTTTTTCTACAGATGACGACTATTTCGACCCATTTAGCCTCGATGTAGTAGAAGAGACAAAAAAAGATGACAAAAATAATAATTCCGGATGTAGCATTAAAAACATAGGTAGTTGTGCAGATAAAGGACAGTTGGTAAATGTAATATATAAAAACCTGTTTGTTTTAGGTGGTATTTTGGGTGTGTTTATGGTAATGTTTCGCGGTATATCTATAACCATAGCCACAGCACAAGGCGCTGTAGTAAAGAGAGATGATGCAATCAGAGACTTTGAAAACGTTGTCATTGGGCTTGGGCTACTTGCTCTATCTTATATAATACTCAACACTATAAATCCAGACATACTTTCGTTCAATTAAATAAAATGAGATTAGAAAAAAAACACGTTTATTTTATTATTTTAGGTTTTGTTTTTATTATTTTGATTTTATTTATTTTTTATTTCTCCAGAGACAAAAGTCTCCTAGACCAAACGGAGATAGATGAGACAGATTTTGTGGTGGAGAGAACTTCTATTTTTGGTGATCGTGTTGTTCCATCAGAAACATCTCCAAATATTTTTGGTTCTATTACAGAAGAAGACAAATCTTTCGTAACATCTATTTTTTCTACAGAAGACTCTGTTGTGGAGGACGGAAGGTCAAAATTGTTTCAATTGTTTTCTGGGCCTGTTTCTGGTTTCTCTGTAAAAACACAGAAACCTGAGGACAAAAAAGACACCTTATACCTTGTTCGTCTTGTTACCCGTGGTGTAGGGGATGTTTATAACATAGAAACCTCTCCATATAACATTATCAAAGAAACCAGCTTATCCTCTATCAAAATACAAGGAGGTTTGGTTTTACCAGACAACTCTTTTGTGGTTTCGATAGAAGATGATACAAAACAAATAAATTCAAAGGGGTTGTTTGTAAGGCAAAAAGAAGATTCAGGTTTGTCTTTTACAAGTTTGGGGGAAAATATCTCATTTGTTGGAAAGGACGGTGAAAACAAATTTTTTACTTTGAGAGAGACATCCGATGGTGTTGTTGGTTTTGTTGTAGACACAACAAAACCAACTGAAAAGCCTTTGGTATGGAAGAGTGGTTTTTCTTCTTGGAGACCTTTTTGGGGCAAAAACCAAAATATATTTTTACAAACCAAAGCCTCTCAGTTAACAAATGGATATTTTTATAGGTTAAATGAAAACGGTGTGTTAACAAAACTTTTTGGGCCAGAACAAGGTTTACTTGTTCTTCATAACGAATCTACAAACACATCTCTAATAAGAAACAAACTTGGTTTGTTTTTAGACAAAAACCAAACAAAAAGGATTTTACTACAAACAGACACATTACCAGAGAAGTGTGTTTTTGGAAGGAAACATTTGTATTGTGGTGTTCCACAAATATTAAAAAACTTTACCAGATCTGGAAACAGAACCCAAACACCGGATTCTTGGTACAGGGGAGATGTTTTGTATAATGATAATTTTTATAAAATAAACACAGACACAACTGTTGTAACCAAAATTGACTTAGAAACACAAGACAGTGAGAGACAAGAAATAGATTTAATAAACCCTAGATTAAGCGATGATGAGAAATTTTTGTTTTTCCAAAACAAAAAAGATTACTCTCTTTGGGTGCTGGAACTCTGATCTTCTTTTTTATCTAGGTGTTTTAACAAAAAAACATCTTGTATTATCGAAAACACATTACTTACAAACCAATAAAAAGCCATCACATTTCCTAAAGTAAAACTTAAAACCATAGACACACCGGTAAACATATATTTTATAAAGTTCATGATTTTTTTGTTTTGTGTGTTATTCTTAGAAAAAACAACAGACAGAACAACAAATTGTGACACACCAACAATAAAAGCAAAAATCACATTTTCAGATGACAACAAATTTGTCCCAAAAACAAAAGAATAATCTATTTCACTAAAAAACTTTCCCCCAAAATACAAAAAATCTTTATTTAGTTCTTCGTTTTGTAATGATTTGGCAACCACAAAAAGAGAAAGAAACAGTGGTAATTGTATTAATAGGGGGAGTAGTGGTGAGAGTGGGTTTATTTTGTATTTTCTATATACACCCATTGTTTGTTCTGTTTTTTTTTGTGGGTCTTTTTCTTTTTTATTTATCTCTTTTACCTCTGCTTGAATTTTTTTAAGTATCTTATTTATTCTATTCTGTTTTCTTATCATTGGAATCAGCAGAGTTTTGACAACCACAACAATAATAACAATAGTAACCCAAAAAAAATGTCCTGATATAAAATAAGAAACAAAAGCAAATATATTATATATTGGTAAAAAAAACAAGGTGTGTAAAATTCCCATAATTATTTATTATTTAATTTTTTTTCTATAATGTTTTTCAGTTCGGAAAATTTTTTTTCTATAATGTTTTTTTTAATTATTATTTTTGTCATTTCTTTTTGGTTGGCTTCTCTTAATATGTGTTTTATTCTTCTTTTTACTTTATTTCTTTCTACCGCTTTTTTAATAATTTTTTTGGGTATTAGTATTTTATTTTTTTGGTTTGTTTTTTTAATTTCCAAAAAACCAACATCTTTCATTTAAAATTAACAAGCAATTTTTACTCTCCCTTTGTTTCTTCTCCTTGAAACAACTTTTTTACCACCAACAGTTTTCATTCTAGACAAAAAACCGTGTGTTCTTTTTCTTTTTTTGTTTTTAGGATTATATGTAATAGACATATTTGTATTTTTAATATTATATTCCAACAAAAAACAAAAAGCAACTTTTTTTAGTTTTCCACCAGTTATTAACACGAAAACTATTTTTTGTACTTTTCTTAATAGTTGCTAAAAAAACAATAAAGACAGATAATAATTGTGATATGGAAACATCTAAAAAAACCAATTTTGTAGCTTTGTGGGAAAACATTTTAACCTCTGTTAAACAAGAAATAACCGGCTCAAACTACACAACTTGGTTTAGTAACTCAAAAGCACTGTGGCTACAGGATGGTGGTACTGTTTTAGTTGTTGGTGTTCCTAATGAATTTATAAAAAACTGGATCTCAAAAAAATACCTTTCTTTTATAAATAAAAAGCTAAAAGAGGAAGATGATTTTATAAAAACTATAAAAATAATAGTATCAAATAAACTCAAACAACAAAAACTTGTTAGAAAAAACACACCAAATGTTTTAGACACACAACTTTCTTTTGAAAGAATAGATAAAAAAAGTAATTTAAACAAAAGATATTCTTTTAAAGAGTTTATAATATCTCCACACAACGAATATGTTTGTGCTGCTGCAAAAGCTGTTGTAAACAAACTTGGTGTGGCATATAACCCGTTTTTTATTTTTGGAAACACTGGTGTTGGCAAAACACACCTTCTACAAGCCATAGGAAACCAAGCTTCTATTTTATATCCGAATATAAAAATATATTATATGTCGTCTGAAACTTTTATTAATGGTTATTATGACGCACTACAAGATGGAACTGTTAGTGATTTTAAAACAAAATATAGAGAGTATCAACTTTTAATAGTTGATGATACACATTTCTTTAAAGGTAAAGCAAAAATGTTAGAAGAGTTTTTCCATTTATTTAATGATCTTTATAATAAAAACCACCAAATAGTTTTTTCATCTGACAGGCACCCACATGAACTAGATGGTATAGAGGAGAGAATGATTTCTCGTTTTTCTTCCGGAATGGTGCTTGAATTAGCACAACCAGATAGTGAATCAAGAGAAATTATATTAAAAGAAAAGGCTAAAAAAGAGGGGTTGGAATTGGACCAAAAAACCGTTGATTTCATTATTACAAACATAG
>JABAAK010000087.1 GCA_014238775.1 Candidatus Paceibacter sp.
ATTACAAACATTATCTACACAAGCAAAGAAAAAACCCATCACTCTTCTATGTTATGAAAAAAATGATCATGAATGTCATAGACACTTAGTTCAGGATTTGGTATTGTCACTAATGTAAAAAAATTATTTTTTAAACCACAATATACCAATTATCATAAATGAATTTAGATATCTTGCTTGGTTTCCGACAATAAAATAATGCTCATAATCAATATCATTTATTTTATAATTTTTCCATAATTGATCAAGTTTTGAGGGTTCTTTCCTCATCCATTCATATGCTCCACGTTCAAGTAATTGTTGGTTATCACCATTTTTTGCTTTACAATTAGAACAAGTATATTTTATTCTAGGTTGGAATTCAAAATTAGAACTTGCTTTGTATAATGTATCTGAATCTAAAGTAGATTGAATTTTTGGCTCATAATCTTTTCTCTTATCAAAAAATGGTTTCATATTTTTTGGTTTTATAATTCCTAAACTTTCTTTTTTATCATTTAATGATTCAATACAATCCACTTCATATTTGGAAATTATATGTCTCTGAATATTTTTTCTATTTTTTAGTTTGACAATATCAAAATGATTAATTTTCTTATACAATTGATCAAAGTCTTTTTTTTCACCTTTAATTTTCCAACTTTCAGAACGTTTGTCACTAGTACTTTTTTCTATAGGCATTTTTAACAGAGCCCATTTTTTTGGTCTTACTCTAATTGGTATAGGATATAATCTAATTAGACCCTGTGTAGGCGAATACCCCATCATACAGATACTTTTACGTAAATCTCTATGTTCTTGAGGTACGGCGTGACCTAACACCATAAAATCATCAAGATACATTTCATTTGATTTAGTATTATTCAATTACTATCGAGAGATATTTTATCAGATAAGCATTGCGATCATGATCCATTTTATTAGTATCATAAAATAAGAATTTTAAATGACTGTAACTACTAAGAAAGGCAAGAGACATCCAAAGGACACCATAGTTCTCTACAATGGAAAAGTTATCTCACCTTATGATATGATACAAATTTTAATTCTGTTTTGGAATAATGAAGATACGATTAGACCATCTTCCGATAAAGGCGCAAAAATGCTGTTTGAATTAATCAACGAAGCATTTGAAAAAAGAGAAATTACAGATGAGATGGTTTGGAGATATAGCCTTACTAGAACAAAATAAAATATAATTTAATTTTATGTATAATCTTGTATAGGATTCTGAAATATGTCTATACAGATTATTTTTTATTTTATGTTAATTTGTATAAACTTCATTTTTTCCAAACAAATCTATCAATTAATGCAATTCCAAAGCCAAGAGGTAATGCACCTGTAGCTATCCATGAAAATCCTATTAGAATTGAATTATTTTTTTGCTGTTCGATATTTCCTTCTAATATAGCTTTATTTGTGATTATTTGTAAACCATATGCTTCATCTACAGGGTTAAGAAAACTTTCTTTAGCACTATAGCTAAAAAGTTGTTTACGATCATTTGAAGATGAGTTGCTTAGGGAAATAAAATATTTGTATGGTACAGCATATTGTATTGAAATAGTTCCTTTAGCTTGATAACAATTTTGAATTGTTCCACATTTATCAGATTCGGCTTGATTAAAACGTAATATATCAAATCGATTTTCTCTATCCAAAATCCCAACGGGATATATTTTGACCGATCCATCATAAATTTTGTAATGGCTCATTAGTGAAAATACTAATTCAACATTACTTCCTTTAGAAATTATTGAATCATCTGAATTAATTTTAATGGATACTCCAATTGGTATAATTTTTTTTGGTTTTCAAATAATGATATAGGATATGTTTCTTGTTCAAAATTAGATAAATTTGATTCTATATTATCATATATGTCTGAAGTTAGAATGTTAAACATTCCATAACTAATTAAACTAATACCAGTTATAATAGATAGAATTATTCCAAAAACTATTAGTTTACTTACCAATTAATTACTAAATATAATTATCAACATATATTCATTTAACATATAGTTAAAACAAATTTTTTAAATGTAATAACTTATGGAGATTATCGTTTGAATCAAACATAGTATGTTTTATTTTTACATTGTAATGATAAAATCTGAACCAACTACAAATCCATAAAAATTCATACGCATTACAGAGAAAAGCAAGAACAACACTTTATGGTAAAAAATCAAGGGTAAAGGACATACTCAATGAGATTGTCAGATTAAGACAGGGAGGAATATTTCAAAGGACAATTCCAATGGGATGGGCTGACATTGCAAAACACATAGGAATAA
>JABAAK010000075.1 GCA_014238775.1 Candidatus Paceibacter sp.
CAGTTCCAGTGCAGAGTCAGCTAGAGGTTTAGCAGTTTGTGTGTATAGATACAAGAACAATCCATCTTGTGATGCTACATAGCTTTCGGATCCGTCCAAGTCCAAATCAAAGTCTGGTTCGTATACTGCATCTGTAATGTCACCCAAACTAACACTGTGTGTAGTTGTGACAGAGAATATTCCGTCTGGTGTGTATGAGTATGTACCACTGTTTGCTGGAGTAACAAGAGAATCAAATGTTATTGTGATGGTGAATCCACTTACATCAACACCACTAATCAAATACGCATCAGTTTCATCTTTTCCTGTTACAACAAATCCTCCCCCACCTGTTGTTGTACTTGAGTTCTGGAATTCTAAAGGTGAGGTTAATACAAGTTTGTTATCTACAATAATGGCATTTGTAATGGATGGTGTAGATGTGTTTATATCTACAGCTACTGTGTAGTCTGTTCCTGAGTTTACCAAATCAATACTCTTATTAGAACTATCCGTGATAGTGCCTGTGGTAGTACTCAATGTGCTAAATGCAAATGTTATATCTGTTTCTGTTTTAATACCTGAATTTGCTTCTACTGATACTAAGAAGTATCTACCTGATATTGTTGTTGTAGTTGTTGTGTCGTCTGTACTATCTCCTGTGGATGTGCCAAAAAGTTCATCAAAAGCTTCAACTTTTTTGATAGTTCCCGCTGATGATGTTGTTGGGTTTGATGGATCTGTGTTGTCAGTCTTTATAAAATCAAAGTCGGTTGTGTCTACATTTTGTACCAGTTCGCTAAATGATACTTTAACATCGAAGATTTTCCCTTGTGTAACACCCGGCTCATCCAAGACTGTACTTTTAACCGTTGGGTCTTTTGTTTCAACAACAAACTGTGTTAGGTTAAGTGGTGCACTGGTGTTATTTGCGCCATCTGTCACAAATGCAATACAATTATATGTTCCATCATCAAGTGGGTCAAATGTTACTGTTGTATTTGTGCTTGCTGTTATTCCGGTTGTATTGTTGTTTTCACATCCAGCAGTACCAGAAAATGTCAGTGTTCCGTCTTCGTTTGAACTGATAACTACTTCTGGTTGATCTGTAGTAGTTGATGGTGTTGTAACTGCAGTTTCTTCAGTAAGTTCTGGTAGTGTGTTATCAAAAACAAACGATGACAAAGTGAGGTTTGATGTGTTTCCAGCAAGATCAGTAACTGTAGCAACACAAGTATATGTTGTACCACTGGTCAATCCCGTAGTATCAAATGTTATTTCATTGTTTCCTACTATTATATCTGGGTTTGTTACTACTATACCGTTCTCTATTGGTACACACCCACCAGTAAACGATACTGTTCCGTCTTTTAATGAGCTTATGGTCACAACTGGATTGTTTGTTGGATCAGTTATTGCAGTTTCTTCAGCAATAGTTGATGGGTTTGTGTCCACTGTAAATGATGGTATTGCGATGTTATCACTTACAACATCTACAACACTTGTAAGTACTATTTCACAATCATTATAAGTTCCATCTTCAAGTTCTAAGAAGTTTTGGTCTACAAGTTCAACTATCAAAACAGCACCAGCTGCGAGTTGAGTTTCCGCACTTGTTTCAAATCCACAAGAGCCACCAGCTACAAAAGAGACTGTGGTGTCAGTATTAACGGTTGAAGTTACTTCCAAAATTGGGTTGTTTGTGAGTCCTATATCGTTAACATCTGCTGTTGGTTTTTGAGTTTCTATTAATATAGTGTCTGATACAGAAATATAACCAGATGTATTTCCAACCTTATCTACTACTTGTATAGCGAAGTTATGATATCCATCTGAAAGTGTGTATGAACTATCTATTACTTTGTTTTCGACAGTGTGACCAGTTTCATCATTTCCAAATTCTATATCAACTGTGTATACATTTGATTTATTTGTGCTTTCTGGAAAGATTGTTGAAGATTCTTGCTCTGCTACAAGAATCAAAGAATCATTGTCATCTGGTGTGTTGTTGTCATTTAGATCACTCCAAAGGTAGAGTTCAACATAAGACCTAGCCTCAACATTTTTAACTTCAAACTTAGGTGTTGTATCAGATGTGATAAGGTCTGTGTTACTTGAACCTGAGTCGCTTTCTGTGTGTAGGGATGCACTTATTCTTTTTGTTGATAACGGTGATACACCTTTTACTGCTGAGTCTATGTTTACTACAGTATCGTCTGAAGGCACCGAATCAGATCCTCCTTTTGTTCTTGATGTTACTTTGAAACTATTACTTCTCCTATAATCATCAGTCCTAAGAACATCTATTGGGATTACTACATCATATTCAAGACCATCATTTGCAACACCGTCATTGTCAAGGTCACAAACCACAGGGCTATCTGCGTAGACCTCTATACTTAGTGCATCAATCTCTGGGGTTGGGGTTGTGGTTCCTTTGTTTAAGTACACAAATAACCTACTGTTTGGTATAGCACATCCTTTTAGGTTTACAGGTTTTAGAGAATGATAGATATGAGTATCTGATCCATCAACTACTTCTATGTGAGATGAATTTACTATAGGTTTGGTTGGTGGAGTTGGTACAAGGTCTTCTACATTTATAGACAATGTGTGTGATGGACCTGATTCTGTACCTGAAATTGTATTTGTAACTGTCGCATATAAAATATAAGGATCTGTGGAAGGAGTTAATTTAACATATGTATTCCATTCACTATTACTTTCAACAAAAAGGTTGTCAGTTTTTATAGTACATGTTGTTGTATCAGATGGGCTTGTACAAATATATTGATCAACCGTTGCTGAAGTATCATCATTATATATTGTAATTTGACTAAGTTTCACTGGAGGTGTGTCGCCTGATTCACTGTATGTCGCGTAACCTCTGATGTTTATATATTGGTTGTTTGTGAAATATTCATCATAGTTTTGTAGTGTTGAGTATGAGTCTACATGTACTGAAAGACCTGTAGGTGTTCCCTCTATAGATGCAATACGGAAATCAGATGCTGCAACATACTTTGGATTAGGGATATTTCCTACTTTATCTATCACAGTAGCTGTAACCACATATTCCCCATCTGAAAGTCCATTAGAAATCTCTGTTTCTGTTAGCTGCTTAATTTCAGAAGTGTAACCAGAAATATAATCACCATATTTTACACTAAGATTTGCACTTGTACCTGTACCTGTGTTTCCAGTTTCAACAGTTCCTATTGTGGTTAATTCATTTTGATCAATTATTCCATCAAAATTAAGATCATTCCAGTCATATAGTTCTACTATTGAATCGTTTTCAGTGTTTGTTATGTTAAATGTTGGTCTTTTTTCATTTGTTACAAAAACTATAGATGAAAAACCAGATAGAAGACTTATTTTTGAAAATCCTGTAGGGGTTCCAGAGTCAAGTATTAGTGTTAAATATCCATCCCCGGTTTGAGATATTGAAGAATTTCCAGATCTGTCTATTGAAATTATCTTTAATGTAAAGTTTGTTCCTATATTAGAGACAGGTTTTATATTTGAAAAGTATTCTTTTTCAATCATAAATTCAAATTCTTTACCTGGGTTGCTATTTGAGTCAGTACAGTCTGCTCCATCAGCTGTAACAGAAAGCGGTAGTATTATGTTATCCAAATCGATTTTAATTTCTGAATTTTCTTCTGCACAACCGTTAAAGTACAAATCTTTAAATTGAGTATGGTTGTCTGTTGTGTAGTAATCTGTAGACGATGTTTGGTCTGATATTGGTCTTCCGGTATCATCTCCAACTTTGATAGAAGCTGCAAGTGGTGTGAATGGAGAAGTTATATCAACATATAGATAAATAGGATTTGATTTTGATGATTCGATTCCACCAAACTCAGATGTTGCTGTGATCTGATATAGTGTATTACTTTCAGTCAAAGAAATATCAATCTCCCATTTGTTTTGTCCATTTACAATTGTTGTTGACCCTAGGATGTTTGTGTCGGTGTCTTTATATACTTTTATAGTTTCACCAGCTTTTCCTTTTCCTTTTATAGTTATTCCTGATTCTGAGTGTGTGTAATATGCATTGTTATATATTGTGTTGTAGTCTAGTGTGTCTACATATAGTTCTGTTGGTGGATTACCAAGTATCTCAACATCAAATGAAAGTATATCAACATCGTCTGTTGTAGAAAAGTTTCCAGCGGCATCAACAATAATTGCGGTAAATTTGTTATCTGTGCCACTCAACACATCTCTGTTTACTGTTTTGAGTGTTGTTGTTGTGTAACCAAATATTGTGTTTCCAAAAGCAACGTCCACTGAGCTAGAAGTACTTTGGGTAGATGCTTGAATTGATTTCAATATTAGTTCGTTTGTTTGTATAACACCGTCGACATCAGTTTCTCCAGTTTGTACTTCATCTTTCCATTGATATAGCTCAATAACGGCATTTGCTTCAACATCAGAAACACTGATTCTTGGTGTAGAACTATTTACTTTTGTAGAATCAAATTGATTTGGTGATGTTAATGATAATGTTGGTTTTGGTGATAATGTAACTTCATTATCAAGGGTTACCAAAACTGAAATTCCAGTATTTGTACCAAATGTTGTATTGCCTGCAGTGTCAGAAAGGTTCAAATATAACTCATGTGGAGAGGTTAAGTGTACTGCTGATATAGAAATACTTTGTCTAGAATCTGTTTGCAGTGGACAAGGGATTTGTGATTGGGTGTCGTTTACTGGGGTGAAAAGAGTATCAAGAGATGCTCCACTTTCAACACAAACATCAAATACTAACACACCAGTATGATTTGTTATACTGTCTGTCTTACCAGCTGGATACGCATCTCTTGAAGAATCACTTGATTCTCTAAGACTAAAAGAAGAGACTGATGAAATACCTATTGTATCTACTGTAAATACAAATGATGCATATGATGGTGTGTTAGCCAGATTTAATGCTTTTGCACATAAAGTATATGTTGTGCTTTCTGCAAACACAGATTCAAATGATCCACCATTTGTATCATTTGTTATCGGGTTGCTCAAACTATAGTCAGTGTCAGTTAGGTCTTCCGCACAGTCTGTTGTAGAAGATTGTAAATTAGAATATTTTAAGCTGTTTAAGTCCAAACCAGTTTGATCCACTGAAGCAATAGCTTCTATTGATGAGTAATTTTTCTTTTGATTGTTTATATAATTTATTGATGTGTGCCTGTTTGTGTAGATTAAATTTGTATTTGCTGTAAACTCTATTGGTGTTTCTGATGTATCTACTTTTATGTCTACTGGAGGTGTAAATGATGAAACATACCCAGCCAAATCAACCACACGAACTACAAACTTATAAGTAGTATTATCAACTAAGTCTGTGCTATCAATAGTTTTGTTTTCTGATGTGGTGTAATTTGTGACCTCACTTCCCCACAAAACATCTGTAACACCTGCTGTAAATTGTGTAACTCCGTGAAGTGTTAACTCTGACGCTTGTACCAAACCGTCTGCTGATGCGTCGTCACTCCAAGTGTATACTTCAACGAATGCACCTTCTTCTATATTTATTGGTGTTATATTTGGTGTGATATCGTTTGTAACAAACCCTCCAGAATTTACTGAAACAGCAACTGGTGTTTGTTCTGCAGCTTTTGAGTTGTGGTATGAGATACTTGGTGTTGTTATATTTGAATCAGTTACTTCAAAACATATTTGTCTGTTTTCTTCAACACCTGCATTGTCTACAATATTTGAAATTTCTGTTCCGTTATATACATCTGAATAAGATTGCAAACTACAATCAGTTGCAGCATCTGTAACAAGTGAAGTAGTTACTAGATATTTTATCTTTGAGCCATCGTCATATGCAGTTATATAATAGTCAGTCCCTTTGTTAGATATAGTAGCTATGTCTGTAAAGTTTGAAACACCAGAA
>JABAAK010000098.1 GCA_014238775.1 Candidatus Paceibacter sp.
CTGAGACATAAACTGGTCAGAAGTAAATTGGTTTGAGAAAATCATCTTACCAGAATTCAAAGGTTCTGAAACAAGCTAAGTTTAGTATAAAAAACTTATATATTTTCATTCTTCAATAAAAAATCAAGAAATTTCTTGCAATTTAGATTTTCTTCATAAAATAATTAGTAAATCTTAAAAGACAAGCTATGAAAAAACTAGTATCAACACTAATAACATTATTCTTAATAATATCCCAACTACAAATTGGGATACTTTATTCTGAAACCCCCTCCCCTAACCCCTCTCTTTCAGGAATTTTACCCTCGTCCTCTATCCCAGAGGTAGAAAAAGTAGGAGAAGAAGAATCAAAGAAAGACATTGAAACAAGTTCAGTATGACAGAATAAAGATAAAAAAAATTATAACCCCCCTATCTCATACTCAGAACTAATGCATAAAATAAATGCATTGGAAAAAAGAAAAATAAATCTGGAAGAAACAAAAAAAACAGTAAATAATTTAGAAAAATTTATAAATTATGAAAAAGAAATATATGAAAAATTAAATATCTCAAAAAATAAACAAGAAAAATATTTTAAGTTTTTAAATAAAAAATTAGAAAAACTAAAAAATAACATACAAAGTTTTAGTTGAAACTGAAAAACATCACTCAAACTATCAAAAAGCTTAAACAATCAAGTAAACACACAGATAAACCATAAGTTGAATACCCTACCAAAAACACCAGATTTTATTATCCCAGAAAATCCAAGTAAATTTAATTTTAATGATAAAAAAATAAATATAGAAACTATTGATATAAATACAAAATCATCTCAAAAAAATAATCCTCAAAAACTCATACAAGATACCAACACAAATATTTCTCAGAAAAACCTAAATCAAACCCAAAATATACATACCCAAAATATCAACACAGATGTTCAAGATACAAATCTCGAAATTCTCCCAGAAGATTTACCCCAAATACAAGACCTACAATTTGATGAAGAACAAACAATACTAAACAGTGGAATCTTAAAATTAGCAGAAGAACTAGGAAACAATCCAACAAAAATAGCTAATTTTGTGAGAAATAACATAAAATATAAACCATACTATGGAGCCAAAAAATGAGCTATATGATGTCTAAAAGAAAAAGTATGTAATGACACAGACACAAGCTCATTAACCATAAGTTTACTCAGAGCTTCATGAATCCCAGCAAGATACAAAAACACACTAGCCTATTTATCAAAAGACCAATTACTAGCAATGTTTTGAGTAGATGAATTAAAAACAATCTATGCTTCTCTATCTCGGAATAATGTGCCTGTATACATCTCCTGAGAACAATTAACCAGTTCAGAAACAATTACTTGAAATAATCTAGATAACTATGATTTTTCAAATATAGAAAATTTGATAGTAAACAGAACATTTGTAGAAGCATTTATAGAGTATGACCATAATAAATGAAACTTTTCTAGTGATGGGAGTTTAGTAAAGTTTAGTTGAACATGAACTACTGAAGAATTAAGAGAAGAACTACAAAAAGACCCAAAATACAACCAAAAATGATGGTTTCCTATAGATTCAAGTTTCAAAATATTAGATTACCAAAAAAAAGAAATATTAAATGATACAGCTAGTTTTGATATAGAAAGTTTTTGGAAAAATTTCTTCAGATATAATTGAGATTTATCTCCATTAGAAAAATATAAAACAGAAATAAGAGAAATAACAAATAAAGATATAACAGATTCAAATTATATATCTACAAAACAAATAATAAAAAAAGATTATGATGAACTTCCTCCAAATTTAGCTTACTATACATTATCTGATTATTTAAGGGAGAATAACTTGACGGTTAGTTGAATAAACACAGATCAAAAAGCTTTTTCTGTTTTACCGAATTGGTTGAAACATAAACTAGAAATAAATTTATTAAAAAAAGAAACTAGAGAACCAGTTTTTAGTATTAAATTACCTGCAAGTGAGATAAATAATGTACCTATAAATCTGACATATAAATGAGCGAGTGATGAAGATAAAGAATTAATCAAAAATCATGGGGGTATACATGCTACTCCTTCTAGTTTAATTGATATTA
>JABAAK010000105.1 GCA_014238775.1 Candidatus Paceibacter sp.
AGAGATCAAATAACCACCAATAATACTAATATTGTAATTAGGTAAAAGATGGTAGTCTAGCGTAAGTCCATTTGTCTCTAAAGAAGTATCTATATTTTGATCTTGTATTTTTTTATTACCCAAAAACAAATCTAGCGTAAAAAATGGTGTATTTTTTACTCTCTCTTGTGAGTAAAGAGCAGTTGCACCCAAAGAGAATAAAAACAATCCTAAAACTAAAATTAGTTGTAATTTTTTCATAATGTATTTTTTTTATAAGGTGTTTTTTTTCTATCTAAATAAATACTGGAATTGTACATCACCGCTATTATCATAACTATTTGAAATAAGTCTCAGAACATAAGCGTGTATATCTCCTCCGTTACTTAAACTATCTGTTGAAATATCTAGGTAATCGCTTTGAATTACTCCCAATCCATAATTATAAAGACTATTGGCTTGGATCATAGCATTAGTGGTTGCAATAATATTTTGGTTATTATAAAAATCCCTTTCCGCAACAACAGCTAGAAGCTGACTGTTAATATTTCCATTGTTGGTAAAATCTCCATTGTTAGGGTTAGCAGAGTTGTTTGCTGTTGTCACAATAACAAGGTTATTTGCTTGAATGTTGGAGTCATTATTAAAACTGTTTGCTGTGATTGCTGCTGCAGTATCTGAGCTAATATCTCCGCTGCTTTCATTGCTAAAATGATCTGCTTTAACAACGAAATAACTAGCTTCCAGTTTGCCTGAGTTGATAAAATTTCCGCTCACATCTGCAAAAAATAAATCAGGGGAATTAATATCACCAGAATTATTAACATTATTGCCGAATAAGCCTGCTCTGAGAACACTGATTGTAGCAGTAGTTGAGTTTTGAAAATCTCCAGAGATTAGAGTAGCAAAAGAATCTGCATCTATTGCTGCATTATTAGTAAAGTTTTCTGCAATAACACTAAGTCTATTCTCAATGGACAATGCTGCATCGTTACTAAAATCAATTGCTGTAACACTAAAATTATCTGTATTGATAGCTGCATTATTATCAAATAATCCTGCTATAACATTAAAATTATTGGCAACATCTATTGCTGCATTATTAATAAGGTTATCTGTCGCTGTAACATTAAAATTATTGGCAACATCTATTGCTGCATCGTTGCTAAAATCTATTGCTGTAACATTGAAGTTATTGCTAACAACTATTGCTGCATTATTAATAAAGTCACCTGTCGCTGTAACATTGAAGTCATTGGTAACATCTATTGCTGCATTATTAATAAAGTCACCTGTTGCTGTTGTAACATTAAAGTTATTGGTAACATCTATTGCTGCATTATTAATAAAATCATCTGTCACTGTAACATTGAAGTTATTGGTAACAACTATTGCTTCATCGTTGCTAAAATCTATTGCTGTAACATTGAAGTTATCTGCATTGATAGCTGCATTATTATCAAATAATCCTGTTATAACATTGAAGTCATTGCTAACATCTATTGCTGTATTATTAATAAAATCACCTGTTGCTGTTGTAACATTGAAGTTATTGCTAACAACTATTGCTGCATTATTAATAAAGTCACCTGTTGCTGTTGTAACATTGAAGTTATCTGCATTGATAGCTGCATTATTATC
>JABAAK010000103.1 GCA_014238775.1 Candidatus Paceibacter sp.
ATAAAATAGATGTTTTTGGAAGAGGAATAAATGAAATAGAGGACAAATGGGATGCTTTGGCTCCTTATAAGTATCATATTGCATTAGAAAACTCATCGCATAAAGACTACTGGAGCGAAAAATTATCTGATGTATTTCTTTCTTTTTGTTATCCAATTTATTACGGTTGTCCCAATATTCATCGTTATTTTGATAAAAAAATGTTGAGTTCAATAGATTTAACACAACCAGATAAAGCTATTTCAATTATAGAAAATATCATCAAAAACAATACTTTTGAAAGGTCTCAAAATAAAATATTGGAGGCTAGAAATAAATGTTTAAACCAATACAATCTTTTTTCTTTAATTACAAATTTCATTGAAAAAAAAGAAAAAATTCGTCGCAAGCAAGCTAAAAGAAATAAAATTAAAATCAAACACATTGCTTGCACTAGTCCGAATTTTTTTGCGATAGCTAAAAAATCTATATCTACAGATCACGAGGATAATTACGATGTTTTAAAACAATATTACAGCATGGTCTGTCGTAAGCAAGGCTTAAAAGGAAAACTATCTTTTATCAAAAATTTCGGACTAAAAAATTATTTTAAAATAAAAACATGGTAGTAGAGAAAAAATCATCAATGCCTCTTTTAACGGTTTTAATGCCTGTCTATAACGCAGAAAAATTTTTAGATGAAAGTATAGGTAGTATTCTTAGTCAAACCTACACTGATTTTGAATTTCTTATTTTAGATGATGGTTCTACAGATAATAGTTTAAAGATTATAAAGACTTACGCAAAAGAAGATAAAAGAATCAAGGTGCTTGTCAATAACAAAAACCAAAAAACAGCAAAAAGCCGTAACATTCTTATTCAAAAAACCACCACAGAATTTGTTGCATGGATGGATGCTGATGATATTAGTGTGCCTCATTGGTTACAAACTCAAATAGATTTTTTAAAACAAAATCCTAATATAGATGTAGTAAGTTGTCACCTGCAGTTTTTTGGAGGTCGTGAATTTATACTTAAGAGAGTCCTTCTTGATTACCAAATTAAATCCACTTTTTTATTTGATTGTGCATTTGGCACAGGAGGAAGTATGGTAAAAATTAAAAAAATTAGAGCGAATAAACTGTTTTTTGATGAGGAATTAGAATCTGCAGAGGATTATGATTATTGGGTAAAAGGATGCTCTGTTCTGTCTTTCTCGGCAATTGATGAAGTATTATATAAATATCGTGTGCACTATTTACAAAATAGTATAGTAAATAAGGAAGAACAGAAAGAAATACATTTGTTAATTGCTCAGAAACAACTTCTAAAATACAAGATAAAAAGCGATGCAGATGTACTTAAAATTATTTTATCTATCTACAAAACAAAATTTCAGCAGCAAAAATTTCAAAAAACCCTAGAACTTGTTTATAAAATTATCAATATTAAAAATTTTTATGGTTATCCTAGTGTAGATAAAAAAATGATTTTAAAACAATTTTATCGTGGTTATAGAAAGGCTGGTTTTAGAGGTAAATGGTTTTTTATTAAGGAGTTTGGATTTTTAAACTATCTCAAAGTTAAAACATGGTAATAGAGGAAAAAGCATCAATACCTCTTTTAAAGGTTTTAATGCCAGTTTATAACGCAGAAAAATTTTTAGCTGAGAGTATTAACAGTATTTTAAGTCAAACCTACTCTGATTTTGAACTGCTGATTTTAGACGATGGCTCTACAGATAATAGTTTAAAGATTATAAAGGCTTACGCACAAGAGGATAAAAGAATCAAAGTTCTTGTAAATCAAAAAAATCGGGGAGAAGCAAAATGTCGCAATCGTCTTCTAAAAACCAGCAAAACAGAATTTATCGCATGGATGGATGCAGATGATATTAGTTTAGAAGATAGGTTACAAAAACAAATGGATTTTTTAAAACAAAATCCTAATATAGACGCCGTGGG
>JABAAK010000021.1 GCA_014238775.1 Candidatus Paceibacter sp.
ATGGCATGTTTCTATTAGCTGTTTCTTCTATCGGACTTGTACTTCTTCTTGTTTTCATGTCTATATTTTTTGATTTTACAAAAAACATAAAATTTATAACAACAACAACAAAATGGGCCAGTGTGTTTTCTGGTGTTTTGTTTGTCTTTCTTGGATTTGTCTTTATTGCAGGTTTAGAATTAACAATTTCTGCTTTTTTATATAAAATCCCATTTTGGGGACAATATTAATGATCTGTGTTTAAACTTTTTTTGACATTAAATACATAGATAGTTACAATATAGTCATATGAAACAATACTTATTTGGCGTATCAAAAGAATTTACAAAAATTCACTGGCTACGTTTACCTTCGGCTGTTTTATATTCTTTTATTGCCATTTTATCAGCACTAGTTGTTGGTGTTATGCTTGGTTTGATTGATAATTTGTTTGTGAAAATTATTACATATTTAACTTTTAATTTTTAATTATGCAAGAAGTTGAAGAAAAAAAGGAGGCTAAATGGTATGCGGTACAAGCTTATCAAGGAAAGGAAAATTTGGTATGTTCCAAACTCATTTCAAAAATAAAAGAAGAAGCAATGGAAGACAGAATATTAAACGCAATAGTCCCAGAAACAGATAAAATTGAAATCAAAGGAGGAAAAAGAATTGTCAAAAAAGAAAAAATCTATCCAAGTTATTTACTTGTAGAGATGATTGCAGACAAAGACACAGTAACTTTTGTAAAAAGTATAAGTGGTATTTCTGGATTTGTTGGATCAAAAAAAGACCCAATACCTTTATCAGAAACAGAAGTTGAAAATATTTTTTTAAAAATAAAAGAAGACAACACAAAACATAATATTGATTTTATGGTCGGCGAGATTGTTCGTATAGTTGAAGGACCTTTTGGAAAAATAGACGGGAAAATATCAGAAATAGATAAAGAAAGAGGACAGGTTATTGTTTTGGTAAATATGTTTGGTAGAGAAACTCCAATGAAACTTGATGTTGTACAAATAAGAAAACTATAATATATATGGCAAAAAAACCAACAAGAATAGTAAGATTACAAATAGAAGCAGGTAAGGCAAATCCTGCCCCTCCTATCGGAACATCACTTGGACCTACTGGTATAAATATCGGAGAGTTTTGTTCGCAGTTCAACGAAAAAACAAAAGATATGTCTGGAGATGTTGTTCCTGCAATGATATCTATTTTTGAAGATAGAAGTTTTACTTTTATATTAAAAACCCCACCAGCATCTTTTTTACTTAAGAAAAAAGCGAATGTACCAAAAGGATCAGGAAAAAATTTGGTAAAAAAAATTGGGTCTGTAACAAAACAAGATATACGAGAGATAGCAGAACTAAAGCTTGAGGACTTAAATGCACGAGATATTTCACAAGCAGAAAAAATTGTAGAGGGAACAGCAAGGTCTATGGGTATAACCATAAAATAGAATTGTCTGTATTTTTTAATTTATTATGATAAAAGCAAACCTTATATCTTATTTGCAAACAGCCCTACTTTCTCTTGATATAAAAAAAGAAAAAGAAGATATACAAGTTGATGTTCAGACAAACAGTGTGTTTGGAGATTATTCTACAAACATAGCATTTACTTGCGGACAAAAACCATCAGAGCTTGCAGAGAAAATAAAAAACAAAATATTAAAAAAAAAATATAAATCAATTAATTCTGTTGAAATAGCAGGAGCTGGGTTTATTAATTTTTATTTAAATAAGTCTGCTTTTGTCATAAAACAAAAAACTAAAAACCCATCCAAAAACAAGAACAAACAAGTTCTTGTTGAATATACAGATCCAAACCCTTTTAAGGTTTTTCACATAGGACATCTAATGACAAATGTCATAGGAGAAGCGGTGGCTTCATTGTATGAAGCCTCTGGGTACAAAGTAAAAAGACTTTGTTATCAAGGGGACATAGGTCCTCATGTTGCAAAAACACTGTGGGGGGTTTGTAAAAAAGGAATACAAACAAAAAATCTTTCCATAGAAAATCTTGCTTTGTCATACACATATGCAAACACAGAAGAAAAAAAAAGCGACACCACAAAGAACGAGATACAAGAAATAAATAAAAAACTATATGAACAAACTTTATCTCCAAAACACAAGAACATATATAAAATAGGTAGAGAAATTTCTTTGTCACATTTTGAAAAATTATACAAAATACTAGGAACAAAATTTGATAATTATTTTTTTGAAACTGAAGTATACAAAGATGGTATGCAAATAACAAAGGAAAATATAAACAATGGAATATTTGAAAAAT
>JABAAK010000090.1 GCA_014238775.1 Candidatus Paceibacter sp.
ATTCACAATTACAAATTCTGATGGCACAACAACATTAAGACCAAAAACTATTGAAATAACAAGCGACACAATAATACTTAAGTTTGATGACACATCAACAACAGTACTGACAGATGATGGAACATATATTTACACACCATATACTACAACAGTAATAGCAATAACCGATGATGCCGGAAACGATCTTGCAAGTTTTGACAGTACAAATCCAGCAAAATTTATTTCATTCACTTTGGATACAGACGGATCTGGAAGCTATATAGCATCACAAGATGGATTGTTCTTATACCTATACACACAAACTGCAAAACCTCTAGCTGATTCTGCACTGGAACTGTTTATAGATTCAAATTCATCTCTAGAAGACACAAAAGGTAGTATTGCTAAGTTTTTACCTTAAATCAGGAAAATAAAGGACGGGTTTGATTTATGGTGGATGAAGCTTTTTAAGCAAATATTCATATGTTATAATACGAGTAAATATGAAGATTTATCTCAAAACTAAGAAGGCAAGAGTTTTTGCAATTGCAATATTTTTGACTTTTTTGTCTGTGATTTTTTTCACCTTCACCTTAAATACTTTTGCAACTTCAACAGAACTGGAAAGTGTTTTGCGTAATGCAAGTGGCACAACTTCTAATGAAGCTGTGGCTGGAAGTACATATTTATTTATTAATAAATTAAACGGACCCAGTTTAGTTGGTGGGTCTGCAGAAGCTGACAAGGATGATGTTATAAGGTCTTTTACATTCTATGATAAAACTAAAGTAAGTTTTTTTGGACTGTTTAGACATGACGCATCGGGTCAACCACCGAGTACTCAGTCAGCACTGCAATATATAGGTCATTGGACATTCGACAATTTTACTGATGATATTTATGCATCTCAGGTATTCACATACCCTTTAACTGCTGCTGCTGCTGATTCACGATATGCAGAATCATATGGAACCAGTGGAGATGGAGTCTACAATGGAAACCCTCTTAACTATATATATAATCTAAACATAACCACAGATCCAGGTGCTGGTGAGAGAAACCCTTGTAAAAAAGTGTATGATGATGCTGTAGGAACTACTGATACAACTATTTTCACAACTCTAAAAACAACTACCGCAGCTAACATAGGATGTGTCGGATTTGAAAGATTTAAAGGTTATAATAGTGGTACATCAAGCACGGGTGTTGATTATTTTATTAGCCCAAATTCAGATTTATATGGTTTGCATTTCAAGGTCAAATCAGGTACAGCAAACGGAGACACAGACTTGATATCTGTCGCGACCTCTGATGGATACAATAACTCTCCAATAAAAGAAACTGTAAAGACGATTACGGTAGTAGACCCTGCTTTTGAAATTAAAACATTGGATGTAATAAATCCAACACAAGGAGGAGAGACAGAGGAATTTGAAGTCAAAATTGAATTCTTAGCCGATGTTAGTGGGTTTGCTGAGGATGCTGATTTTCGATTTGTAGAAAAAGGTACCACAACTGAGGTGGGTGATATAACAAGGGTAAGGGAAGTAGAACCATTTTATTTATTTTCTGGTGAGGACACAGGACCAGTTGACACTTTGCATGGAGTCGATCAATATGATTATTTTAAGAAAAATTTCTTTGTGGTAACAGTTGAGCCAGGTCAAGGTCTCTCATCTACTTCACTAGACTCCTATCAGTTTGAGATAAATCCAAACACAGCTGTAGATACTGTAAACGGAAGTGTTGGATACGACACATCTATAGAGAACACATACAAGTTATCTGTGCAAGTTTTTTCAACTTTTCTGTTTTCAGATTTAGAAATCCCTGAGTCTACTGTCACTAATACTTTTTCACAAAGAGATTATGATCCTGGTGGAGGTTCTTTTCAAAAACGTGATTACTTTTCAAGAAGCGGTGTTATCGATGTTGAATTTATTGCAAACTCAAATAATGGAGGAGGGCACCCACTACCTGCAGACTTTGCTTTAAAAGAAGTCGGCACATCAACTACCGACTGTTCAAACAATACTCCTACTTTTAGTAATATAACCCCAGATACATCAACTACGAACTTGTATTCTATGA
>JABAAK010000022.1 GCA_014238775.1 Candidatus Paceibacter sp.
ACTCTATGGGGAAGAGGGAATTACACGAAAAAGATCCACTGATTAAAATCTACCCAAAAGCAAAAAATTGCTGGCCAAAATAACAAATAAAAAATATATAAATAATAATTTTAGTTTTTTCTTATATAAAACAAGGGTTATTTTTTAATTTTGCACATATTTAAAATAACAACACCATTCCTGTGAGATACTACTAGTAGATTTGACATTAGCAAAATCGGCAAAATCATTTTTGATTAGCCCTTCAATATTTATTTTTCGTTTGTTATTTTACAAATGAGTCAAATCAATTGTTTTTTAAACAAAAAAACCTCCTACTAAATTTTTTAACAATAAAAAGTTTAGTAGGAGGTTTTTTCTCTTTTGTTTTTCTGAATTAGTAGGAGATAATGACGTTAAAAATCATTACAGGGTTTTTACCTGTCTCACTAAATACAAATGACCCAAGATCTTTATATACCTTTCTCTTTATATCATCTATGTTTATGTTTTTTGTCCCAGACATTTCTTCTTCTGCAGACTTTTTAACAACAGCTCTTATATCTGACATTAATTCAAAAGATTCTTTTATATATATAAACCCTCTAGTTATTATGTCCGGAGATTTTTTTAATCTCATAGTTCTTTTGCTTATAAGCATTTGTACAACTATAAAACCTGATTTCGATAGGGCAATTCTGTCGTCAATAACTCTCTCTGATAATAAACCAATTTTGTTTCCCTCCATAACCATAAGCCTGTTATCCATTTTTTCTTCCAATATAGAAACACTTTTGCCATCAGGTGAGACTTCTACTATATCACCCTCATTTGTCACAGCTACATCTTTTTCTGATAGACCACATGTCTCCATCATAAGTTTTTTATGTTCTGAAAGCATATAGTGGTATCCGTGCACCGGAACAAAAAACTTTGGTTTGATTTGTGAATGAATCCATTTCAAATCTTCTCTGTTTCCGTGTCCAGTAGCATGAACACCTTCATTTGTTTCATAAGTTATTAAGTTAGCACCTAATTTTGAAAGATTGTTTTTTAAGTTTTGTATAGGTCTTTCATTTCCAGGAATAACAGAAGAAGAAAACACTATTGTATCTCCTTTCATAAGTTTTATGTGTCTATGACTTTTGTTTGCTAATCTGTTTAACACAGCATATTCTTCACCTTGAGAACCTGTAGCAAAAATTACATACTTGCTTTTATCAAGTTCACTTGCTTTGTCAATTGATATAATTGCGTCTTTTGGAATGTTTAGTAGACCGAGTTCAATAGCGATGGTTAGGTTTTTTACCATTGATCTTCCTTCAAGAACTATTTTTTTACCATACCCGATTGCAGCGAGTATAAAAGAACTGTTTCTTGTTATTTGTGATGAGAAGGATGCGATGATTAATCTACCAGTAGTTTCTTTTATTATTTTGTTTACTGTCTCTGAAACAAGTTTTTCAGATTGGGAAAAACCTTCGTTTTCTATGTTTGTTGAATCACACAAAGAAAGTAAAACATTTCTGTTTTTAAAAATACCAAATCTTTCAACTTCACACTTATCAACTACACCGTC